>CAXTVB010000061.1:0-12199 GCA_964247555.1 uncultured Sphingomonas sp.
GAGGCCAGGAGGGTCAACCGGCGCAATTTCGGACAAGGCCCAAGCACCACATCGCGATGCTTTCATTCGGGACGAATGACCGTGATGCGGTCGGCAGCGCAAGCGAATGGACCGATGAAGCCAAAACCGCGTTCATTCTCGATCGGTTTCTATATAGGTTATAATTCTATAGAGTAATATCCTATGCCAGATGTCGAATGCCGCCGCGCTCCGTCCGTCGTTACGACAGTTCGCGCTGATCGTCGCTATCGCCTATTTCCTTGCCGCCGCGGTTCTGACGGGTCGGGTAAGCGACCTTATCCGGTTGTTTTTCGCCGACCTGGCCGGCCTCGCATTGTTGACGATCGGCATGGCGGCGGTGGCGATCCTCGTTCTCGGCATGCGGCGATATCCGCAACGGCAACTCGAAAGTGCTTTGATCTTCGCGCGCCAGTTTTTGCGCGACCGCGCGACCGCGCGACCGCCGATACCGTGACGGCAGCCTGCATCCCGTTGATGGCCGCTGCCCTGACACTGAGCGCGTACAACGTCTTCAAGCAGTTCTTACTGCCCAATGTCGGCTTCTGGTTCGGCAAGAGCGTCGCCGCGGCGGATCGCGCCGTCCTCGGCCGGGATGCCTGGCAGATCACACATGCGCTCTTTCCCTACGCTTGGGAAACCAAGCTGCTGGATGTCATCTATCATAGCTGGTTCGCGCCGATGAGCCTGGGAATCGTCGCCTGTTGCTTCGCGCGGTCCGGGTCCCGATCGGCGGAACGCTATATCGCCAGCTACGTGCTGGTCTGGATCGTTCAGGGGTCGATCCTGGCATATTGCCTGCCCGCCGCCGGTCCGTGCTTTGCGGGCGCGTTGCGGCACGTCAAACGCTTCGTTCCGTTGATGGCGAGGTTGCACGCACAACAGGCCTATGTCGTGCGTCACAGCGCCGGGGGCCTGACGGCGCTCGCTTATCAGGCGACGCATTTGGGACGGTTCGGGACGGGGGAGGCGATGCTGGGTGCAGGGATCTCGGCAATGCCGTCGCTGCACAATGCGCTCGCGACGCTGTTCGCGTGTGCCGGATTCCAGATCGATCGCCGACTGGGCGTCGCGCTGAGCGGCTATACCGTATTGATCTGGATTGGATCGGTGCATCTCGGCTGGCATTACGCGCTCGATGGGATCGTCGGCGCAGGCGTTTCGATCCTGATCTGGCAATCATGCGGATGGTTGCAGCGCCGCCTGACGGTGGTGCCGAACCTTGCGCCGAAATGGAGCCCGGCCTGACCGCGCCTCAGGCGTCGATCGCTTCCTCGTCCAGCCGCGCCGCATTTTCCTGGATGAACGCGAAGCGGTGCGCCGGGTTCGTGCCCATCAGCCGGTCGACCAGATCCTTCACGCCAGCCCGCTCCTCATATTCCTGCGGTAGCGTGATGCGGATCATGCTCCGCGTCTTGGGGTCCATCGTCGTCTCGCGCAGCTGGCCCGGGTTCATCTCGCCCAGCCCCTTGAAGCGCGAGACCTCGACCTTCTTGCCCTTGAACGCGGTGCGTTCCAGCTCGGCACGGTGCGCGTCGTCGCGCGCGTACAGCGACTTCGCGCCGACCGTCAGGCGGTAGAGCGGCGGCTGCGCCAGATAGAGATGCCCGCGCCGGACCAGATCGGGCATTTCCTGGAAGAAGAACGTCATCAACAACGTCGCGATATGCGCGCCGTCGACGTCCGCGTCGGTCATGATGACGATGCGTTCGTAGCGAAGATTGTCCACCAGGCAATCCTTGCGGGTTCCGCATCCCAGCGCCAAAGAAAGGTCTGCAATCTCTTGATTTGCAAAGATCTTTGCGCTCGTCGCCGACGCGACGTTCAGGATCTTGCCGCGGATCGGCAGGATCGCCTGGGTCTTGCGGTCGCGCGCCTGTTTCGCCGATCCGCCCGCCGAATCGCCCTCGACGATGAAGAGTTCGGTGCCCCTGGGATCGTCCGCCGAGCAATCGGTCAGCTTGCCGGGCAGCCGCAGCTTGCGCGCACTGGTCGCGGTCTTGCGCTTGACCTCGCGCTCCTGCTTGCGGCGCAGGCGGTCGTCCATCCGTTCGAGGACGTAGCCGAGCAGCGCCTTGCCGCGATCCATATTGTGGCCGAGCCAATGGTCGAAATGATCCCGAACCGCCTTCTCGACCAGCCCCGCCGCCTCGGGCGAGGTCAGCCGGTCCTTGGTCTGGCTCTGGAATTGCGGTTCGCGGATGAAGACCGACAGCATCAGCTCGCTGCCGACCATCACGTCGTCCGCGGTGATGTCCTTGGCCTTCTTCTGGTTCAGCAGATCGGCGAAGGCACGCAAGCCCCGCACCAGCGCCTGGCGCAGGCCCTGTTCGTGCGTCCCGCCATCGGGGGTCGGGATGGTGTTGCAATACCAGCTATACGACCCGTCGCTCCACAGCGGCCACGCGACCGCCCATTCGACGCGCCCCTGCTCGCCCGGGAAGTCCTGCGATCCGGCGAAGAAGTCCGCCGTCGCGCAATCGCGGCCACCCAGCTGTTCGCGTAAGTGGTCGCCAAGCCCGCCGGGGAACTGGAACACCGCCTCGGCTGGCGTATCGTCGACGAGCAGTTCGGCCGCGCAATGCCAGCGGATCTCCACGCCCGCGAACAGATACGCCTTGGACCGCGCGAGCCGGTACAGCCGCTGCGGCTTGAAGCTGAGTTCGGGGCCGAAGATCTCGGTATCGGGCGTGAACGCCACCGAGGTGCCGCGGCGGTTGGGCGCAGCGCCGACCGTCTGAAGCGGTCCCAGCGTCAGACCACGCGCGAAGCACTGACGGTAGAGCTGCCGGTCACGCGCCACTTCGACGACGGTATCGGACGACAGGGCGTTGACGACCGAGACGCCGACGCCGTGCAGACCACCCGAGGTCGCATAGGCCTTCCCCGCGAACTTGCCCCCGGAATGTAGCGTCGAAAGAATGACTTCCAGCGCACTCTTGTCGGGAAACTTCGGATGTGGATCGACCGGGATGCCGCGGCCGTTGTCGACGACGGTCAGCCGATTGCCCGGCGCCAGCGTCACCTCGATCCGGGTCGCATGCCCCGCAACCGCCTCGTCCATCGCATTGTCGAGCACCTCTGCCGCGAGATGGTGCAACGCGCGCTCGTCGGTGCCGCCGACATACATGCCCGGACGGCGGCGGACGGGTTCGAGCCCCTCCAGCACCTCGATCGACGAGGCGTCGTAGGTGTTGGGGGTCGGGGAGCTAGCGAAGAGGTCGTCGGCCATGCGCGAACGTATGGGGTACGGCGGGGCGTGGGGCAAGCGGGGAGAAAGGACCGGCGTTGGTGGAAACCGGACATAGCTACCGACGTGGACACGCAGCCGCTGGGGTCAGTGTGATGTTGCGGAAAGTGACCGGGATGCGCTTGTCCCTATCCTCGGTCTCCACCGTCGCAAACCCTTTGAACGTGGCCGGTATCAGTCCACTCCCACCTGCCGTCCTAACATCGGCGCGCTGCACGGGCGCATAAAGGGTCACCAACACGAAAGCGCGCAAAGCCTTAGGGCTGCGCTCGTTGAACCATGTAGCCCCTTGACTGCCTTCTCCGGCAAGTTCGCCATTCGGCGTCGCGCTGCTGCCAGCCTTTATCCGCCACCCGCCGGGAATGCGACATACGGAGTTGAACTCCACACCCCAAGTGTCGAACGAAAATGCTTTGACGCTCACCGTGTCTTTGACGGGGAGGCCGATTATCGAGAGGAGATAGGTGTGAGGATGATCAACGGCGGTAGTTGCCCCCGACATCAAAAGCAGTAATGGCAAAAGCGTTCTCATTGACGGACAATCCGCCAATTGCCGAATGTCTGCAAGTGGGCGGCTCCGGCCGGGCAGCTTTTCGCCCCGATAACTGCCAGTCGGCTTTCGGGTGCTCCGCGCAGCGCGGGATCAGCGGAACGCCTTGGTCTGGTGGGAAGCGGTCCAGCAGCTATAGCCCTCTGTAAGCGATATCCGCCGTCATCCACGCGATTGATGCGCCGTCATGCTTCCACCATACGTTTGCGCGAGCGGGATAGGACATCCCTCCGCCGCGAATTTGCATAAATGTAGCCACACGTATCTGATGATCTTGTGCGCAAGGGAAAGACAAAACGAATCCCTCGCGTTCAAGATAGATTTGAAGCTCGTAAGCGGAGCTTCCAACTGGAAAACGTTCGTCTAGCCGAGCCACAATCTCGGGGCTGTGACCAACACCTTTGATGTCTTGTATCTTGCACGACATTCCCGTTCCACGACCGGCGGTTGCTCCACGCAATAATACCGGCAAAGGCGGTGTAGCAGGCGCGAACTGCTTGCCTACCTCGCGATAGGCGAAAACCAATACTGCCGCCCCGAGAGCAAGCGCGACCCACACGGTAGGCGTGCGTACAATTGATGCTATGCCTAACATTGGATCGATATCGCGCTACTATTGAGAGACCGCAAGTGGGCGGTTGCCGCCCGAACGGTTCTTGTCCCGATAGCTGCCGGACGGGTTGCGGCATGGAGATCGCGCTTGAGACCGCTTAACGGCGATAGGTGGTCGTGAGCGGACGGTAGGCTTGGGTAGCGGTACGGCAAGCTGCCGCTAATTCTGGCTTTACGACATCCTGCTACCCAATTTGTCATAAACGGATGTGTAATAGCAGTCATATATGGGTGTGACGAAGAGCATCCATTCACAGTCGCTGAATTGGCGTACCGCTTTTTTCATTTGGTGTCGCATGATGAACAGTACAAATTCATTAGTTATGCATGGAAGTAGACTGAAATTCTTTCCTATACCACTAGTTGTATTTCCCATTTTTGTAATGTGGTATTGGCTGGTTTCAAAGATAGCCATAGGTTTTCATTATGCCAGCGCGCTAGATATATTGATTATCCGGCCGGTCTTTGCCCTGCCGTTTCTCGTCATTGCTTGGCTCGGATTATGGGGAGTATCACAGACGATAAGCCCACCCTGCCTAACTTTGACGGCAACAGGTTGGACCTTGAAGGGTTTAATGTCTTCCAAAAGCTTTCGGTGGGAAAACTATCACGAACCGAGGCTAGTCGCTCGTTCAGGCCGTGGTAAAATAACTTACCGTATAGAGCTTATGGCCATGGAAAAAGGTAAAGTAGCTGTAATTCCAGCAGAGATATTTAAAACGGATCATGATAGTGTTTTTCGCTTGGTGACTAGTGCCCGCAACGGCATTCCAGCAGATGACTATCCAGAGGATTACCTAAGTTCTTACACAGCGTCAACAATAGTATCTGTCATTGTATTTTTTGTCTCATTGACATGGTTCGTCTATCTATTATGACGGCCGACAGCGGAAGCCTTAGCTCATCCAATCGGTCGGATGTCTTGCGGACTATTTCTCGAAGATACAAACGAAGCGCTGTCTCTAGAACCGGAGACACTGGCTCGGCTTGGAGGGTGCGGTCTGCTACTCGACCTCGACGTCCACTCCGCATCGATGCCGGACTAAATGTCCGCTATTGGGCGGAACCCGACATTCCCCGCTGTCCTACAACCATCGCCCATGCGAAGTCCGCGTCATGCGAAACCGCTCCGACCACTTTTGCTCCATCGCCCCGCAGCGCGCGGTAGACCCTTCTATTCGCAAGATGTGGAAAGCCGAATGGCACGCCTCCACTTCCTCCACGTCCGCCGCAATTCCGGGGGGCGGAAGCGAGCGGAAACCATCCCTCGCGATGACGGACTTCCGACGCCCGGGCAACGCCACGTCGACGTCCGGGTGCCTGCCCCAATCGCCCTTTTCGATTTTGCCGGGTGCGATTCCGTACGGTGCGTGGCGTCACTTCGTCCACTTCCGAAGGTTGGGTATGGGAGCGCCGCTCTAGCGATACGCGGCGACGCCGCCTGTGTCGCCGGCGATGGCGGGGCAGCCGGCTTGCCGCGCCCGGCGCGGTTTCCGATCATTCGTGTTTTCCTGCGAACGCAGGAACCCAGGGTCACGCAGGTCATCGCCCTTGGCTCTGGGCTCCTGCTTTCGCAGGAGAACGGCTTAGGTCGGTCGCGAAGGTCGTTAGCGCACCCGCGGGCCGCCGAACGGCAGCGGCGGCGGGGGGCGGCGGTCGCGGCGGGGGAGCTGCGCCTGATACGCGTGCCCGCAATGGTTGACGCAGTACGGAAAGCCAGGGTTCACCTTGTCGCCGCAGAAGTGGAAATCCGGCTCGCCCGGATGACCGAGCGGCCATTTGCAGACGCGGTCGCTGAGGTCGAGAAGGCTCGTCTTCCCCGCCATCTCCGCGGAGGGCTTGGCGGGAACGAGACGGCGTGGCGGTGCGGGCGTGCTGGGCGGCTGCTGCTCGCCGGGGGCCTGGCGAAGGAATCCGCCGGGGCCGACCGAGCGCAGGACCGGCTGCGGCTTGACCGGGGCGGGAGCCGGGGCGACATTCCCGTCCTCATCATCGTCGTCGTCAACGGCCGCCTGTGCAGCGGCAACGCGGAACGGCGGTTCGGGGTCGGGTTCCGGTGCGGCGCGCGGCGGGGCCGGCGCAGGGGTCGACGAAGCAGCCGGCGCGACGGGTGCCGCAGCGGCGGGCGTGGCGGTCGCCTTGTCCGGGTCGTTCGACTTCACCGGCGACGGGCGCGACTGGAGGCCCAGCCGGTGAGCCTTGCCGATCACGGCATTGCGGCTGACGCCGCCAAGCGCCTCGGCGATCTGGCTGGCGGTCTGGCCGCCCTCCCACATCGTCTTCAGCGTTTCGATCCGCTCGTCGGTCCAGGACATTCCGGTCATTCGTCAAACTCTCGTCATTGCCTTGCGGGCGGCGGCGGCAGCGATTACCGCCGCCCGTCATGAGCAGCCAGCCCCAAATCGGCGAATTACAGTCGGCGGTGCGTTCCGCCCCCGGCGTTCCCGTCATCCGCAACGTGAATTGGGGTGGCCTGTGGACGCTCTATATCAAGGAGGTGCGCCGTTTCTTCAAGGTGCAGTTGCAGACGGTGTGGGCACCGGCGATCACCACGCTCCTGTATCTCATCATCTTCACCGTCGCGACCGGCGGAAAACGGCCCGTTTTCGTCGGCGGTTCGCAGGTGCCGTTCGCCGATTTCATCCCCCCCGGGCTGGTCGTGAGGGGGATGCTGCAGAAGCGGTTGCCCAATTCCAGCTTTTGCCTGCTGGTCGGCAAGATCCAGGGGACGATCGTCGATTATCTCATGCCGCCGCTGTCGTCCGCGGAATTGCTCGCGGCGATCGTCGCGGGCGCGGTGACGAGGGCGTTCTGCGTCGGCGGCGCGGTGTGGCTGGCGATGGCGATCTGGCCGGACGTCCATGTGACGCCGCACGCACCGTTCGCGATCCTGTGGTTCGGGCTGCTCGGGGCGGTCTTCCTGGCGCTCGTCGGCATCCTGACCTCGATCTGGGCGGAGAAGTTCGATCACGCGGCCGCGGTGCAGAATTTCGTCATCGCGCCGCTGACGCTGCTGTCGGGCACCTTCTATTCGGTCGACCGGCTGGCACCGGCGTTCCGGGTGGCGAGCCATCTCAACCCCTTCTTCTACATCATCTCCGGCTTTCGCTACGGCTTCCTCGGCATCGCCGATTCGCCCGTCATGATCGGCGGGGTTGCGATCCTGGCGGTCGATATCGTCTTGGGCGGGATCGTGTACCAGGCGCTGCGCCGCGGTTGGAAGCTGAAGAACTGATGCGCCGCGCGGTCGCCGCCGCGTTCGTGCTGGCGACGCCGGCCGCGGCACAACCGGGCGCGGATCCCGCGCTGGCCGATCGCGCCGCCGGATTGATCCCCGTCCTCACCGGGGCGGGCGACGGCGGCTATTTCGCCGACAGCTTCCGCAGCGCGGTGCCGCCCGCGAAGCTTGCCCAGGTGCTGGCGTCGATGCGCGCGTCGCTCGGCGAACCGCGAGGGATCGCCGCGACGAGCGAGGTGACCCGCTGGTCGGAGACCGTCGTCGTCCGCTACGACCGTGGCACCGCGACGGTGCGGCTGGCGATCGAACCCACCGCGCCGCATCTGGTGTCGGGGCTTCTGATCACCGGCACGACCGTGGCGGGCGACAGTTTCGCGGCGATCGATACCGCCGCGGCGACGCTGCCGGGCGCTGTCGCGATCGGCCTCTACGCGCTGGACGGCTCTGCGCCGACGCCGCTCTATGCGCGCGGCGCGACCGAACCCGTCCCACTCGGCTCCTCGTTCAAGCTGTGGATCCTGGCCGAGGCGGCGCGCCAGGTCGCGACCGGACAGCGGCATTGGAGCGACGTCATCCCCGTCGGGCCACCCTCGCTACCGTCGGGTATGCTCCAACGCTGGCCGGCGGGGACGCCGATGACGTTGCAGGCCCTGGCCACGCTGATGGTATCGATCAGCGACAATACCGCGGCGGATACGCTGCTCGTCGCGCTCGGTCGGCGCCAGGTCGATGCGATGGCGGCGGCGCATGGCGGGTCGACCCCGGTGCCGACGACGCGCGAGCTGTTCGTTCTCAAATCGGACCCTGCGCTGACCGCGGCCTGGGCCAGCGCCGACCCCGCCGGTCGCCGCGCGCTGCTGTCGGACCGGGCCGCGACGATGGCGCACGCTACGATCGACCCGGCGATCTTCGCGGGCGGCCCGGTCGCGACCGACCGCGTCGAATGGTTCGCACCGCCATCGGCGATGGCGACGCTGCTCGACACGCTGCGCCGCGATCCCGTCGCCGCGGCGATCATGGCGGTCAATCCAGGCACCGACCGGGTCACCGCGGCGCGCTTTGCCTATGTCGGGTATAAGGGTGGGTCGGAGCCCGGCGTGCTGACGATGAACTTCGTGGTGCGAACGAAGGCGGGGCATTGGTTCGCGCTGTCGACCGCGTGGCATCGCAGCGATGCGGCGGTGGAGGAGGCGGTGCTGGCTGCGCTGGCGGCGCGGGCGCTGGGGATGGCGGCGGATCGGTAGGTTGCCGTTCTCCTGCGAACGCAGGAGCGCAAAGCTACCCCGTCAACGCCTCGACCAGCACGCGCACCTTCTTCTGCCGCCACTGCGGCAGGGGCGCGACCAGCCAATAGCCTTCGCGCGACGGCCGCGCGGCGCCGATCGCGATCAGTCGCCCGGCCGCGAGATCGGCCGCGGCCAGGAGTTCGGGCACGACCGCGCGCCCTAGTCCAGTGATCGCCGCATCGATCGCCAGCCCGGCATCCGCCACCCGGATCGCCGGCACGCCGTCCTCCGCCGCGCCGGTCCAGCCGATCGCCACGTCGGGCGCATCGTCGGATGCGGCGACGGTCACCATCCCCTCCGACTCGATCGCCTCGCCCTCATGCTCGCCGGGCCCATCGCCCCATCGGATCGCGAGATCGAGATTGGCCTGCGCGAAATCCACCCCGTCGTCCGCGGTCAGCAGGACGAAACGGAGATCGCCGTCCGCAGCGGCGATCGTCGCCAGCCGGGGCATCAGCCACTTCTGCACGACATCGCGCGGCGCGGCGATGGTCAGCGATTTGGACGACTGCCCGGCCTGCATCGCACGCACCGCCTCCTCGAACTGCAGGAAGCCGTCGCGAAGCGCCGCCAGCCCGCCCTCCGCCTCGGGCGTTAGTTCCAGCCCGCGGGTCGTGCGACGGAACAGCACGACGCCCAGCGTGTCCTCCAGCGCCCGGATCTGCTGCCCGACCGCCGCCGGGGTCACCGCCAGCTCGTCCGCGGCGCGGGTGAAGGACAGATGCCGTGCGGCGGCGTCGAACACGCGCATACCGTTCAGGGGCAGGTGCGTGCGCTTCATGCGCCGACCTCCCCGTCGTCCGTCATCCCCGCAAAAGCTGGAGCCTCCCCGTTGGAGAACGACGCGTGCGCCCTCCGGAGATCCCCGCCTTCGCTGGAATGACGGACGTGGGGTGGAGGACGGTGTCCGATCGCTTTCACGTCGAAACCGTGGGCGCCACCAGCCGGAAGCGGGGAATCTCGACGTCGAACGCCTCGCCGTCCTCGCCGACCATGCGGTAGTTGCCCTGCATCGCCCCCATCGGCGTCGCGAGCGGGCAACCGGAGACGTAATCGAAGCTGGCCCCCGGTGCGATCAGCGGCTGTTCGCCGACCACGCCTTCGCCCTCGACCGAATGGCGCGCGCCGCGGCCGTCGGTGATGACCCAGTGCCGCGTCAGCAACTGGACGGTCGTATCGCCCTCATTCTCAAGCCGGATATGATAGGCCCAGAACCAGCGCCCGCGCGACGGCTCGGACTGTTCGGGCAGGAAGCTGACCGACACGCGCACCGTCACGCCGTGCGTCGTCGCCGAATTGGGGAACATGGCCGCGATCATAGTCCGACCTTCGCAAGCGCGCGGTCGAGATCGTCGATCACGTCGTCGACATCCTCCAGCCCGACGTTCAGCCGCAGCAGCCCTTCGCCGATCCCCATCTCCGCACGCTTCTCCGCGGAGACGCTGGCATGCGTGGTGGAGGCGGGATGCGTCATCAGCGACCGTGAATCACCGATATTGTTCGAAATGTCGACGAGTTCCAGCGCATCGAGCAACCCATGCGCCTGTTCGCGCCCCTCGACCTCGAACGCGAAGATCGGGCCCGCGGCGTCCATCTGCCGCATCGCGAGGTTGTGCTGCGGGTGGCTGGGCAGCCAGGGATGCAGAATGCGCGGCACGCGCGGCTCCAGGAATTTGCCGACCTTCACCGAATTTTCCGACTGGCGGTGGATACGCAGGGACAAGGTCTCCAGCCCCTTCAGCACTACCCAGGCGTTGAAGGCGCTGAGCGTCGGGCCGGTGTTGCGCGTGAAGGGCAGCAGGACGTTGTCGATGAAATCCCTCGTCCCGCACACCGCGCCGGCCAGCACGCGCCCCTGCCCGTCCATCATCTTCGTCGCGCTATAGGCGGTGACGTCCGCGCCGAACTCCATGGGCCGCTGCAGCGCCGGCGTCGCGAAGGCATTGTCCACCACGCTGGTGATCCCCCGTTCGCGCGCGATGGCGCACACCGCGGCCAGATCGACGACGTCCATCGTCGGATTGGCGGGCGTTTCGAAGAAGAACACCTTCGTCTCGGGCCGCACCGCGTCCTGGAACGCCTGCGGATCGCGCGCGTCGACGATCGTCGTTTCGATCCCGAACTTCGGCAGCAGCGTATCGGTCAGCCAGCGGCACGACCCGAACGCCGCGCGCCCCGCCACGACATGGTCGCCGGTCTGCAGCTGGCAGAGCAGCACCGCGGTCATCGCCGCCATGCCCGACGCCATCGTCCGGCACGCCTCCGCCCCCTCGAGCAGCGCGATGCGCTCCTCCAGCATCTCGACCGTCGGATTCTGGAGGCGCGTATAGGTCATGCCGACCTGTTCGCCGGCAAAGCGCGCCGCGGCGTCCCCGGCGCAGTCATAGGCATAGCCCGAAGTCAGGAAGATCGCTTCCGACGTTTCCCCATATTCGCTGCGCGCGGTGCCGCCGCGGATCGCCTGCGTGGCGGGCCGCCATGTCGACGTGATCGCGCGATCCTGACCGGTCTTTCGCTTCATGGCATACGCTTTGCCGGGACCGAGGCGGCGAAACAAGCCCCGGTGCCGCGTGCCGTCTTGAAACCGGGACGCGAAGCGCGGAGAACCCATGCAATGCCGCGACTGCCGACCCGTCCGCTCCCCGCCGCGATCGGCATCGGCCTCGTCGCGCAGGTCCTGTTCGCCTTCCGCTTGACGACGCCTCACCAGTTGGTCTTCGACGAAATCCATTATGTCGGCGCGGCTCGCATCCTGCGCACCTTGTCGCATGCCACCAACATCGAACACCCGCTGCTGGGAAAGACGCTGATCGCAGCGGGCATGATCATCTTCGGAGACAACCCGCTCGGCTGGCGCGCCTTGTCTACGCTCGCGGGGACGACGGTCGTCGTGGGCGTGTTCTGGATCCTGTGGCTGCTGTTCGGACGGCTACGGACCGCGGCGTTCGGCGCGGCGCTGACGTTGCTGAACTTCACCGTGTTCGTGCAGGCGCGGATCGCCATGCTGGACGGCTTCATGGCCGCGTTCGTCGTCGCCGGGCTGGCGATGTCGCTCTGGGCGATGCGCGGAACGGCCGGGCAGGTCTGGCGGCGATGGATCACGGGCAGCGTACTGCTAGGGCTGGCGGTCGGTACGAAATGGACCGCGCTACCCTATATCGCGTTCGTCGCTGCGGGGTTCCTGATCGTCAAACGACGCGATCGGTCGGCGTGGCCGGGCATGGGCATGGTTCCGGCTATAATCC
>CAXTVB010000062.1:0-3379 GCA_964247555.1 uncultured Sphingomonas sp.
GGCTCAAGGCATGTGAGTCCGCTTACCCGATCGGGACCGATGATGTGTTCGATTAGCGCCCGAGTGGCCCAAGGCGGTGTTGGAAAATCGTCAGGGCTATCGCTTGGCTCTACGCGTTGCGACATGACTGCATGGGACGTGTTCTGCATGCGCACCTCGCTTTAGATAAGCATGCATAGCAGGTCAGCGACTCGCGGAGAATCCCTTAAAGCACGAGAGTCAATCTACCTCCCCCACCGCCAAATAACCTCCCCACCCTTCTCCCGAAACATCTCGCTCATCTCCGCCATCCCCTTCAGCGCCGCCGCCTTGCTCGCCGCTGCGGTCTCGGCCCCCGTCGGGCCACCCGCGGCAATGAACCCGTCCGCCGGCTGGTTCTGCTTCGCCGCGAACTCGCGCACCTCGGCGGTGATCTTCATCGAGCAGAATTTCGGCCCGCACATCGAGCAGAAATGCGCGGTCTTCGCGCCCTCGGCCGGCAGCGTCTGGTCGTGGTACGATTCCGCCGTGTCCGGATCGAGCGACAGGTTGAACTGGTCCCGCCACCGGAATTCGAACCGCGCGCGCGACAGCGCATCGTCGCGCATCTTCGCCGCCGGATGGCCCTTCGCCAGATCCGCTGCGTGGGCGGCGAGCTTGTAGGTCACCACGCCGACCTTCACGTCGTCGCGGTCGGGAAGGCCCAGATGCTCCTTGGGCGTCACGTAACAAAGCATCGCGGTGCCGTACCAGCCGATCATCGCGGCGCCGATGCCGCTGGTGATATGGTCGTAGCCCGGCGCGATGTCGGTCGTCAGCGGTCCGAGCGTGTAGAAGGGCGCCTCGCCGCAGACATGCAGCTGCTTGTCCATATTCTCCTTGATCTTGTGCATCGGCACATGGCCGGGGCCTTCGATCATGACCTGGACGTCGCTCTTCCACGCGCGGTGGGTGAGTTCGCCGAGCGTGTAGAGCTCGCTGAACTGCGCTTCGTCGTTGGCGTCGGCGATCGATCCGGGGCGGAGACCATCGCCCAGCGAATAGGCGATGTCGTAGGCCTTCATGATCTCGGTGATCTCGTCGAAGCGCTCGTACAGGAAGCTCTCGCGGTGGTGGCTGAGGCACCATTTCGCCATGATCGACCCGCCGCGCGAGACGATGCCGGTGACGCGCTTGGCGGTCATCGGGATGTACGCCAGGCGGACGCCGGCGTGGATCGTGAAGTAATCGACGCCCTGTTCGGCCTGCTCGATGAGCGTATCGCGGAAGATCTCCCAAGTCAGGTCCTCGGCGACGCCGCCGACCTTTTCCAGCGCCTGGTAGATCGGCACGGTGCCGATCGGCACGGGGCTGTTGCGGATGATCCATTCGCGGGTGTCGTGGATGTTGCGGCCGGTCGACAGGTCCATGACGGTGTCCGCGCCCCAGCGGATCGACCAGACGAGCTTGTCGACCTCGGCGGCGACGTTGCTGGCGACCGCGGAGTTGCCGATGTTCGCGTTGATCTTGACCAGGAAGTTGCGCCCGATCGCCATCGGTTCGCTTTCGGGGTGGTTGATGTTGTTGGGGATGATCGCGCGGCCGCGGGCGATTTCGTCGCGGACGAATTCGGGGGTGACGAAATCGGGGATGCTCGCGCCGAAGCTCTCGCCGTCGCGGACATGGTCCCGCATCTGCGCGCGGCCGAGATTCTCGCGGGTGGCGACATATTCCATCTCGGGGGTGATGATGCCCCGGCGCGCGTAATGCATCTGGCTGACGTTCGCGCCGGCCTTGGCGCGCAGGGGGCGGCGAATGACGTGCGGGAAGGCTTGGACGCCGCCCGAGCGGTCGGGGCCGAGCTGGCCGTTGTCCTCGGGCCGGAGGTCGCGCGCGTCGTAGCTTTCGACGTCGCCGCGCGCCATGATCCAGTCGCGGCGCAGCGCGGGCAGGCCCGCCATGATGTCGATCTGCGCGTTGGGGTCGGTATAGGGGCCCGACGTATCGTAGACGTTGAGCGGCGGTTCGATGCACGACGGATCGAGATCGATCGCGCGCATCGCGACCTTCAGCGGGCCGACATGGATCTTGCGGCTGCCGCGGATCGGGCCGGTGGTGACGCCGATTTCGCCCTCGACCGCGCTCGGGACGGGGGTGCGGGCGGACGCCAGTTCAATCTTCGAATCGATATCGGCCATGCGTGTCGCTCCATCTATGTCGGGAGCGAAAGCGCGGGGATCCGTAAGGCCGGATGCCGCTCCCTCCCTCCGCCGGCGCTAACCGGATCAGGTTCGGCGGGTTCAGGCGGCAGGCGCCTATCTCAGCCTTGCGGCTCCCCGGGGATGCGACGACCATAGGCGCAAGGAAATGCGCGTCCAACGAAAAAGGGCCGGGCGATCGCTCGCCCGGCCCCATTCGTCGATACGGCGTCGTTTACGCAGCCGTGTAGGTCTGCGGGTTCGCGCCGGCGACGCTGAAGACGCTGTTCGTCCCGTTGGGGAAGAACCCGCCCGACGACACGCCCGTGGTCCCGCTCAGATACACGATGTGGTGCACCTGGTCGGTGTTGCGGCTGTAGACGATGCCGTTCGAATTGACCGGCACGATGTTCGACGCGGTCGTATCCGTGCGGGTGATGCCCTGATCGTCGTCGTACGGACCGTCCGCACTGTCGCGCAGATCCGAGATCTGCCCCGCGATGGTGCGCAGCGCCGGTGCGCTGATCCCCTTGCGGTACAGGATCGTGCGGATGAGACCCGCATGATAGGCCTCCGCCGCCAGGATGCCGGCTGCGGCCTCCAGATAGGTCTTGTTGACCAAGAGCGGTGCCGCACCCTTGTACGCGGTCACGCCGACATCTTCGAAGATGAACGCGCCGAGCAGGAACGCCTCGTCCGATCCGTACGGATCGAACGTGCCCGTCGATGGAACGATGCCGGCAGCCCGTGCCGCCGCGGTGAACGCACCCGTCGCACTGCCGTCGATGTTGATCGTCGGCATCGCCACCGCCGCCGTGCCGAGCACATTGCGCAGGAAGTTGACGTGTTCGGATTCGTCCTGCGCGATCTCGATCGCATATTGCTTCACGATCGGGTCGGTGAAGGGCACCTGCTTGCCGCCGATCACCGTCCCCTGCGTGCCCGTGCCGGTGAGGATCGACGGCGACAGCCCCGATCCGAACGCCGCCCAGGAATAGAACTGCGCTTCGACATATTCGAGGTTGAGCGCGAAGTTCAGCACGTTGAGATCGATCTGCGCCTGCGCCGCGGGTGGCGTCGAGGTCGGCGTCGGTATCGGTGCCGGCGCGTCGTCGCCGCATGCCGCCAGCAGCGACAGGCCACCGGCCGCCGCGGTCGCGGCACCGGCATATTTCAGGAACTTGCGGCGTTCGGTGCGACGATGGTCCATCGCAGCCATGACT
>CAXTVB010000062.1:3389-12142 GCA_964247555.1 uncultured Sphingomonas sp.
ATGACTTCAGTAACGTTGATCTCGGACATCATGTGTCTCCCCGTACGGATTATGCTGGCGTCACTTGCTGCGTGCTGGTCTTGATGTTGCCGTTCACGCCCGCCGGGAAGAATCCGCCGGCGCTGACCTGATTGGCGTTGAGATACACGATGTTCAGCACGGCATTCGCCGTCCGGCTGTACGCCAGGCCATTCGCGTTCAGCGGCGCGATGTTGCTGCGCGTCCCGGCACCCGTGGTGACCGCGGCGATGCCCTGATCGTCGCTGGTATCCTTGCCGGTGATCGGATCGACCGTGATCAGGTTGGCCGTCGGGGTCGCCGTCGTGCCGTCCAGGCTGTCGCGCGCCGCGGAGATCTTGCCCGCGTTCGTGATCAGCGCCGGATTCGGCGTGGTCGTCGGATAGGTGCCGCCACCGAACGCCGCGGGAATCGCGGTGCCGCCGACGCTCATGCCCTTGCCGTACAGCACGGTGCGCACGATCGAAGCATGATAGGCCTCGACCGCCAGGATGCCGGCTGCGGCCTCCAGATACGTCTTGTTCACCAGCAGCGGCGATGCGCCCTTATACGCGGTCACGCCGACATCTTCGAAGATGTAGGCGCCGAGCAGGAAGTTCTCGTCCGACGCGTAAGGATCGAAGAAGGTCGGCGCGGTCGCGGCCGTTGCCCCGATGATGCCCGCCGCGCGGGCGGCGGTGCTGAAGGCGCCGTTGGGATCGATGCCGACGTCGATCAGCGGCTGCGCGACGGCGAGGGACGTCAGCGCGGACCGCAGGAAGGTGACATGCGCGATCTCGTCCTGCGCGATCTCCTTGGCATATTGCGACACGACCGGATCGCTGAAAGCTACCGCGCGCGCGCCGGTATTGTAGACGACGCCGTTGGCGCCGGTGGTGACCGTCGCGGCGCCCTGCGTCCCGGTGCCGGTCGTCAGCGTCGGGTCGATCGGCGTGCCGAACGACGCATAGGAATAGAAATTGGCTTCGAGATATTCGAGGTTCAACGCGAAGTTGAGCACGTCGATATCGATCTGCGCGGGGGCAGCGGCCTGGGCGGCGGCGGCGTTGGCATAGACGAACGCTCCGCCGATCGCAGCGGCGCCAAGCGCGTTGGTAAAGAACGCACGGCGATTTTCGCGGCGCTCGACGCGCGCGTCGAGCGTCTCGATCAGTTTCTGGCTATCGGTCATTCAGGATCCCCTTTCCTATGGGTAGCGACGAAGCGCCTGGAACCACGTCCTTGCGGTGCCACTTCGACGAAGCCCCGCGGTTGATCGATCTAGGACACACGCCACCGTCCCGCACGGCGATGGTATGCCGACGGTCGGTGCAGAGCAGATACGCTCCATCGACGAAAACGGACGCGACGGTCGGACGAAAAAGTGATTTTTTTCAGCGCGCCCTGCGCGTTAGTTTCCGCGAGGCTTTTGGAAAGCGGCACAATCGTTTCCGCCGTTGGGCGCATCGCGAGGCAAGCAGGGTCCCGCATGGAACCCTGCTTGCCTCGCTACGCTTGCAATGACCGAAAGGCCTAGAAAGTGTACGCCACGCCCAGCGCACCGATCCACTGGTTGCGCGAACCGGCGATGCTGACGACCGGGCTGTCGGCGAAGCTGTTCATCAGCCGGGTATAGGTGCCGCCGGCCAGGAGCTTGAACCCATGGAGCAGGTCGCCGGTGATGGCCACCGTCGCCACCGCGCCGGCCGACACGTCCTTCCAGCCCGGGCTGGCATAATAGACCGGCAGCCCGCTCGCGACGCTCTGCGCCGCATTGACCGTGTAATAGGACGTCGCATAGCCGCGCTCGGCATGTTCGGCCGAGGCGAAGATCCCGACCGCCGCCTTGCGGCTGAGCGGCGTCAGGTAATTTATGCTGGGCTGCAGGATGCCGCTCTTGTGGACGTTGCTGACGTCGTAGCGATAGCTGAGCGATACCGACAATTTGTCATAGGGACTGGTGATGATCCCGGTCTTGCCGATACCGGCATAGCCGCCGAGTTCGATCGCGGTGCCGACCTTGCCGAGCGCGCGGACGCGCGGATCGGTGAAGTGGCTGTCGTCGCGGTTGAAATCGACGACGCCGATCGGCCCGAGCTGGAAGTCGTATTTCGAATCCTTCGCATCGCGGATCAGATCGATGCTCAGCCGGTTGCCGATCAGCGCGAAGGCGAAGCCCTTGACCGCACCGATCGCGAGCGGGGCGGGTTCGACCCGGTAATTGTTCGACCCTTCGTAATCCGGCAGGTAGACCGCGCCGCCGCCGATCGTGATGTGATCGCCGAAATCGGTGGCCGGGCTACCCGTCGAGGCGATCGGCGGCGTGTTCGCGTCCTGCGCCAAGGCGGGGCTGGCGGCGGCGGCAAGCGCGGCGGCGAAGGTCGTCATCAGGAAGGTCGATCGGCGCACGGGCAGGCTCCACGGGATATCTGGTTCGATCGCGTAACGCCCTGTCGGTCGGATCGGTCCCTCGCTCGGGGCGGCCGGTCGGTTTAGCGGCCGCGCTGTTGTATTCGGGCATCACCGCCTCACGCTCGGCCGTTCACTCTGCGGCGACAGGGTTCCGGCGCCGCGCCGCCCGCGCATGATCGCGCGCGAAATCGCCGATTCCGCGGTCGGTCCCGCACCACCGGTCCCACCAGCGGAAATACAGCCCGTAATTGGCGTCGTAGCGTTCGTGATGGCGCTGGTGATGGCTGGCGGTGATGATCCACCCGCCGATCCGCCCCTGCCACAGGAACCTGGGAAATATCTCCCACCCCATATGGTTCGTGACTCCCATCACCGTCATGATCGTCAACACGACGCCCAGCATCGCGACATGGATTGGGACGGTGAGGACCAGCAGGGGGATCGCGACCGCGCCGGTCAGCGCCTCGATGGGATGGAACGCCATCGCCGCCCAGGCGGTCGGCGGGCGGCTGGCATGGTGGACGGCATGCGCCAGCTTGAACGGCCCGTGCCGGTGCATCCAGCGATGCGTCCAGTAGAACCAGGTGTCGTGCAGCGCGAGATAGGCGAACCCGCACAGCGGCAGATACGAGACCGGCATGGCGGGCCAGTCGGTATAGACGCGGGTCCAGCCATGATGCCGCCACCCCCACGCCAGGATGCCCGCGGGCGCGCCATAGATGGCGGCGGAGGCGAGGCTCCAATAGATCTCGCGGCCCATCTGCGGGTCGAGCCCGGCATAGAGCCCGGGATGTCGCGCCCGCGTCACCGCGGCGAACGCACCCGAGACGATCAGATAGCGTAGGCCGACGATCACGGTCATCGCGGCGGCGGACAGGAGAAGCGCGAGGATCACCCCGCCCCCTTACCCGCTCGCGCCGTCGCCCGCCATGCGTTCGTAGAGACCGATCGGAGACTCGTGATACATGGCTTGCCCGAGCGCGCGAAAAGCGACCTTGCCCGCCAGCCGGATCGACGCGGCGTTTTCGGGATCGATGATGCACATCGTCCGCACGATCCCCCGCCCGTCGCTCCACGCCAGCACCGCGTCCAGCGCCTCCTTCGCATAGCCCAGCCCCTGTGCATGCGTCGCCAGCGCCCATCCCATCTCGGGCGCATCGATCGCCGGCACGATCGCGCGGCGTGCCTCCAGCAAGCCGACATCCCCGACGAACCGCCCAGTCGCCGTCTCGCGCACGACCCAGGCGCCGTAACCGAACAGCGCCCATTGCCCGACCGATCGCAGCAACCGGATCCAGACGTCCTCGCGGCTTCGGGCCCGTCCGCCGATCATGCCGTACACTCCCGGATCGGCCCACATCGCGGCAAGGTCGTCCAGGTCGCCCGCGGTGTGGCCGGTGAGGGTCAGGCGGGGGGTGGTCAGCGTCGGGGCGATCATCGGGTAAGGTGTAGCGGCGGTCGGTCGTGGGTTCCATTCCCATCAAGAAGCCACTCCTTGGCGAACGCCCCCTGCCGGCGGCTCCCCTCCACCCCGGCGGAGGCCGGGCCCAGTCGCCAGACGAGCGTGGCGGCGCAGGACGTTCCGTTAAGACAACCTGCGCAACTGGGCACCGGCCTTCGCCGGGGTGGGGGTAGTCGCGCTCGCAGAGGGTCCGAGCGAAGTGCGCCTGTGTCGAACGACGCCTTCCCCCTCCCCCCGCTCCGACGAACAAGGCAGGTTGCCGGTGCGACCGATCGTGGCTGTCGCGCGGCGGATCGACGCGGTAGGGTGACCGCATGGCCTCCATTCATCAATGCGACGTCGCGATCGTCGGTGCCGGGTTGGCGGGCGCGCTGATCGCGCTTGCGATGAAGGCGGCGCATCCGGCGATCGACGTCCGGCTGATCGATGCGGGGGAGGCGGTCGGCGGCAACCATCTGTGGTCGTTCTTCGGTAGCGACGTGAGCGTCGGCGACCGGCCGCTGGTCGCGCCTCTCGTCGCACACACCTGGCCGGCCTATGACGTCGCCTTCCCGCACCACGCCCGCACGATCGACGCGGCCTATCATTCGATCGAAAGCGCGGGGCTGCACCGGCACGTGTCGTCGGTCCTGCCGCCCGACGCGCTGATGCTCGGGCGCAAGGTGCTCGGCGCATCGGCGACCGCGGTGGTGCTGGCGGATGGCGACCGGGTCGAGGCGACCGGCGTCATCGACGCGCGCGGCCCCGGCGATCTCGGCCTGCTCGACCTCGGCTGGCAGAAATTCGTCGGCGCGGAACTGACGCTGGCGGCGCCGCACGGCCGCGCGCATCCGGTGGTGATGGACGCGACGGTGGAACAGATCGACGGTTACCGGTTCGTCTACTGCCTGCCCTTCGCCGCCGATCGGATGTTCGTCGAGGACACCTATTACAGCGATACCCCCGATCTCGACCCGCCGCTGCTGACGCAGCGGATCCATGCCTATGCGGCGGTGCAGGACTGGCAGGTGACCGATACCGGGCGAATCGAGCAGGGCGTGCTGCCGGTCGCGATCGGCGGCGATTTCGACGCCTATTGGCGGTCGGGCGGCGCGCGCGTCGCCAAGGCGGGCATGCGCGCCGGGCTGTTCCACCCGACGACGGGCTATTCGCTGCCCGATGCGGTCCGGCTCGCGAACCGGCTGGCGGCGCGCAGCGATTTCGACGGCGCCGCGCTCCACGCGGCGACCTACGACTATGCGCGGGCGCGCTGGCAGGAGCGCGGCTTCTACCGGATGCTGGACGCGATGCTGTTCAAGGCCGCGGAGCCGGAGGAACGCTACCGCATTCTCGAACGCTTTTACGGGCTGGCGCCCGCACTGATAGGACGCTTCTATGCAGGACGATCGACGATGATGGACAAGGCGCGGATCCTTACCGGGCGGCCGCCGGTGCCGATCGCACGCGCGGTGCGGGCGATCATGGCATGACGCAGCGTTTCGCCCCCCCCAAATCGGCGATCGTCATCGGCAGCGGTTTCGGCGGGCTGGCGCTCGCGATCCGGCTGCAATCCGCCGGCGTCGCGACGACGATCGTCGAGAGCCGCGACAAGCCCGGCGGGCGGGCTTATTATTGGGAGCGTGACGGGTTCACCTTCGATGCCGGGCCGACCGTCATCACCGATCCCGCCTGCCTCAAGGAACTGTGGGCGCTGTCGGGCCGCGACATGGCGGACGACGTGACGCTCGACCCGGTCACGCCCTTCTACCGGCTGAACTGGCCGGACGGCACGAATTTCGATTACACCAACGACGATACGATCCTGCGCCGCGAGATCGAGAAGCTGCATCCCGACGACTGGGCGGGGTATCAGAAGTTCCTCGAATATTCCGCCGGCGTCTTCAAGGAAGGCTATGAGAAGCTCGGCCATGTCGCGTTCCTCGACTTCGCGTCGATGATCAAGGCGGCGCCCGCGCTGATGAAATATCAGGCGTGGCGGTCGGTCTATTCGATGGTCTCCAGCTTCGTGAAGTCGGAGAAGCTGCGCGAGGCGCTGTCGTTCCACACGCTGCTGGTCGGCGGCAACCCGATGACGACCAGCGCGATCTATGCGCTGATCCACAAGCTGGAGCGCGATGGCGGGGTGTGGTTCGCGCGTGGCGGCACCAACCGGCTGATCGCCGGGATGGTCGCGCATTTCGAGCGGCTGGGCGGCGTGCTGCGGCTGGGCGATCCGGTCGTCTCGATCGAGACGCTGGGCGACCGTGCGACGGGGGTCACGACCGCGAGCGGCTGGCGCGGCGAGGCGGACGCGGTCGCCGCGAACGCGGACATCATGCACACGTACCGCGACCTGTTGAAGACGTCGCGCAGCGCGCAGCGGACGAAGGCGAAGCTGGAACGCAAGACTTACAGCCCGTCGCTGTTCGTCGTGCATTTCGGCGTGCAGGGGACGTGGCCCGGCATCCCCCACCACATGATCCTGTTCGGTCCGCGCTATAAGGGCCTGCTGGAGGACATCTACGACCACGGCGTGCTGGCGGAGGATTTCTCGCTCTATCTCCACCACCCGACCGTCACCGATCCGGCGCTGGCGCCCGAGGGGATGAGCACCTTCTACGTGCTGGCCCCCGTGCCGCACATGGGCAAGTTCCCGGTCGACTGGGAAGAGGTCGGCCCGATCCTGGAGAAGCGGATCCTGGACGAGGTCGGACGGCGGCTGATCCCGGACATCCACGACCGGATCGTGACCAAGTTCAGCTACGCCCCCAAGGACTTCGCCGAGGATCTGAACGCGCATCTGGGCAGCGCCTTCTCGCTGGAGCCGGTGCTGACGCAGAGCGCCTGGTTCCGCGTCCACAACCGCGACGATGCGATCCCGAACCTGTATTTCGTGGGTGCCGGCACGCATCCGGGCGCGGGGATCCCCGGTGTCGTCGGCAGCGCGAAAGCGACCGCGGCGTTGATGCTGGAAGGGGAGCGTTGAACGGCTTCTCGGTCCTCCCCGGGACGGGGAGGGGGACCGCCAGCGCAGCTGGTGGTGGAGGGGGCGGGCCGCGAGCGGTTCGCGTGTGGAGAGCCCCCTCCACCAGCTTCGCTGGTCCCCCTCCCCGTAAACGGGGAGGATTTAAGTGAAACGCCTCGCCATCTATTGCGGCTCCGCCACCCCTGCCGATCCTGTCTACATGGATTGTGCGCGCAGCGTCGGTAGCGGGCTCGCAGAACGCGGGATCGGGGTCGTCTATGGTGGCGGGCGGCTCGGGCTGATGGGGGCGGTGGCCGACTCGGCGCTCGCGGCGGGGGGCGAGGTCATCGGGGTCATCCCGCAGGCGCTCGTCGATGCCGAGGTCGCGCACCGGGGGCTGACCGAGCTGCACACCGTCGAGGGGATGCACGAACGCAAGCGCGCCTTCGCCGATCTGTCGGACGGGTTCGTGACCATTCCCGGCGGGACCGGCACGATGGACGAATTGTGGGAGGCGCTGAGCTGGGCGCAGCTGGGCTATCATGCCAAGCCGGTCGGGCTGCTGAACGTCGCGGGCTATTACGACACGCTAATCGCGTTCTGGGAAAAGATGGGCGAAGTCGGCTTCCTGCGCGCGCAGCACCGCGACCTGCTGATCGTCGCCGACACGCTGGACGACCTGCTCGCGCGGATGGCGGCGCATGTGCCGACGCAGCCGATCGTGCGGATGAAGACGGCGGATTTGTGAGGCCCCCGCGTTCCCCCGCGAACGCGGGGGCCCAAAAGCCCCGAGCTTTACGCCCGTTACCCTGGACCCCCGCGTTCGCGGGGGAACGGGAATGAACGGCACCCTTCCCATCCGCGACGCGATCGTCGCGACCGCGCGGGAGTCGATCGCGCGGGGATCGAAGAGCTTTTCCGCCGCCAGCCTGCTCTTCGCGCGACCGGTGCGCGAGCGCGCCTGGCTGCTCTACGCCTGGTGCCGCGCGTGCGACGACATCGCCGACGGGCAGGAGCATGGCCATGTCATGCACGCGGTGGAGGATGCGCCCCGGCGCCTCGCCGAGATGACCGCGAAGACCGAGGCCGCGCTGGCGGGCGAGATCGTCGGCGATCCCGCGTTCGACGCGCTGCGGCTGTTCGCGGCGGAAACCCGTCTGCCGCCCGCCTGGCCGCGCGACCTGATCGCGGGATTCGCGCTCGACGCCGAAGAATGGCGACCGCGGACCGAGGACGATCTGTACCGCTATTGCTACCATGTCGCGGGTGTCGTCGGCTGCATGATGGCGGTGGCGATGGGGGTGTCGCCCGACGACGACGCGACGCTCGACCGTGCCTGCGATCTGGGGATGGCGTTCCAGCTGGCGAACATCGCGCGGGACGTGGCCGAGGACGACCGGGCGGGGCGCTGCTATCTGCCGGTCGACTGGCTGGTCGAAATGGATATCCCGCCGGGCGAACATATGAAGCCGCCCTATCGCCAGCGGCTGGCGGTGCTGGGCCAGCGCCTCGCATCCCGCGCCGCGGCATTCGAGGCGAGCGCGCGGCTTGGCACGCCGGCGCTATCGTTCCGGTCGGCCTGGGCGGTGCTGGCGGCGGCGGATATCTACGGCGCGATCGGGCGCACCGTCGCCGCGCGGGGCGAGCATGCGTGGGACCGGCGGGTGACGACGTCGGGCCGGCAGAAGCTGGCGTTCATCGCGCGTGCCGGGTTGGCGGCGATGGATCGGGAGCGGCGCTACCGGGCGTTGCCGCGGGATGCGGGGTTGTGGCGGCGGCCTGGAGGTTAATTCCAAAACGGCCGATACCCGATCCTTCCCCGCCAGGGAGTGCGAGGTTGGATTGCCCCCGGCAATCCAAGATCGTGCTGGGAGCATGATCGACCTCGCACTGTGGCGCCGAAGGCGACGGAGGGGGAGGAAGCCCTCACGAATGGGT
>CAXTVB010000063.1:0-12039 GCA_964247555.1 uncultured Sphingomonas sp.
ACTATATCGACCCGCGCGACCAGCAGGGCGTCAACGACCGCGCGACACGCTGGTACCGCGACGAGGGTGGGATCGTCACGATCTGCTGGCACTGGGGCGCACCCGATATCGGCACGGGTTACGAGAATGCGAAACGCGATTTCGACGTCGCCAAGGCGCTGACGCCGGGAACCGCGCAGAACGCCGCGATGGCCCGCGATCTGGCGCATGTCGCGGACCTGCTGACGCAATTGCGCGACCGCGGCATTCCCGTGCTGTGGCGCCCGTTCCACGAATTCAGCGGCGACTGGTTCTGGTGGGGCAAGCACGGGCCGGACGCATTCAAGGCGCTGTGGCGATTGATGTACGAATATTTCGTCCGGACGCGCAAACTCGACAATCTCGTCTGGGTGCTGGGCTATGCCGGACAGACGATCGATGCGGCCTATTACCCGGGGCGCGCCTATGTCGATATCGCGGGTGCCGACCAATATGCGCAGGACCACGGCAACCTGGCCCCGCTGTTCCAGTCGGTGAAGCGGATCGTCCACGATACGGTGCCGATCTGCCTTCACGAAAACGGACCGATCCCGGACCCCGCGACGCTGGGCCCCGGCGCGGACTGGCTGTACTTCATGACGTGGCACACCAGCTTCATCATGGACGGAAAAAGCAATCCGCCCGACCTCATCCGGCGTTTCTATGCATCCGAACGGTATCTGACCAAGGACGCGCTGCCCAATCGACCTGTCCAGTGAGGAGGGGAGGTTGAGCGAACCCGTCAAGCTGGTCGTGGTCGGTGGTGGTACGGCGGGATGGATGACCGCGGCCGCGCTCGCCGCGCTGCTGCCCGGGCGCTGCACCGTACGACTGGTCGAATCGGCGGAGATCGGCATCGTCGGCGTCGGCGAGGCGACCTTGCCGCATCTGCGCGCATTCAACGAACGGCTGGGGATCGACGAGGCGACGTTCATGGCCGCGACCAAGGCCACGTTCAAACTCGGTATCGAATTTCGCGACTGGGCGCGGATCGGCGACAGCTACATCCATCCGTTCGGCAGCTTCGGGCGCGACATCGGCGGGATCGGCTTCCATCATTTCTGGGCCCATGCGCGCGCCGCGGGCAGCGAGGTGCCGATCGAGGCCTATTCGCTGCCGGTTCTGGCCGCGCGGATGGCGCGGTTCGCGCCGCCGGCGGATGTCGCGGATCTGCCGCAAAGCTTCGGCTATGCCTATCAGCTCGATGCGACCTTGCTGGGTCCGTTCCTGCGTAGCTTCGCGGAGGCGCGCGGGGTCCGCCGGACCGAGGGGCGGATCGTCGACGTGTGCCGCGATCCGGCGACGGGCGACGTCGCCGCACTGACCCTCGACGACGGGACGACGGTTACGGGTGACGTCTTCGTCGACTGTTCCGGGTTCCGTTCGCTGTTGCTGGGCGGTGCGCTGGACGAACCGTTCGAGGATTGGTCGCAGTGGCTGCCATGCGACCGCGCAGTGGCGGTCCCGTGCGCGCCGGTCGGGCCGCTCCTGCCCTATACCACCGCGTCGGCGATGCCGGCCGGGTGGCGCTGGCGCATTCCGCTGCAGCACCGTGTCGGCAACGGCTATGTCTATTCGAGCGCGCATATCGACGACGATGCCGCGCGCGCCGCGTTGCTCGCCTCGATCGAGGGCGCGCCGCTCGCGGAACCGCGGCAGCTCCGTTTCAAGGCAGGGCGGCGGCGGCGAAGCTGGGTCGGAAACGTGATCGGGATCGGCCTCGCGAGCGGGTTCCTCGAACCGCTGGAGTCGACCAGCATCTATCTCGTCCAGCTGGCGATCCAGACGTTGATCGAGTTCTTTCCCGACGGCCCCGGAGAAGGCGGCCGGACCATCGAACGCGATGCGTTCAACCGGATCGTCGATTATGAATATGACCGCATCCGCGATTTCCTGATCCTGCATTATCACGCGACCCAGCGCGACGATTCGCCGTTCTGGGATCATGTCCGCACCATGCGCATTCCCGACAGTCTCGCGGAAAAGATGGCGCTGTTCCGACAGCGGGGCCGGGTCGAGCGCTACGATCAGGGCCTGTTCCTCGAGCCGAGCTGGATCGCGGTCTATGCCGGTCAACGCATCGCGCAATCGGCGGCGGATCAGCGGGTCGCCGCCATGCCGCCGGACCGGATCGCGGAGGCGCTCGACCGATTGCGGACCGAATTGGCGGTCTCTGCGACCGGGATGTCCGATCACGCCGCCTACATCGCGGCGCACGGCGCGAAGGCGGTTGCGTGACGCGCGAACGGGTGGAACACATCGCGGTCGTCGGCGACGGGATCGCGGCATGGACCGCCGCAGCGGTATTCGCGCGACGGCTTCCGGGTACGCGCGTGACGGTCGTCGACGCCCCCGGCAGCCGCCCCGCGATCGGCGACCGCTTCGCGACGATGCAGCCGAGCGCCGCGGCCTTTCACGAACGCCTGGGGCTTCGCACGGGCCAGGTCATCGTCGATACGCGCGGCGTGTTCCGGCTCGGGACGCGCTTCGACGGATGGGGGCGGGGTAGAACCGGCTTCACGATCGGTCATGGTGGACATGGCGGTACGCTGGGGTCCGCCGCCATGCATCAGCTCTGGGCCCGCGCCGCCCGCGAACGGTCGGACCAGCCCCCGTTCGCGGCGCTGGTGCCGGCGGCCGCGCTGATCGACGCCGGTCGCTTCCGTCCCCCTGCCGCCGACCGCCAATCGCCGATGGCGGATTACGACATCGCGTTCGCGACCGACGCCGCCACCTATACCGGCTATCTGCGCGCGTTCGCCGGCCATGTCGGGGCGAAACGCGCGGCGGCGCTGGCCGGCGTCGCGGTGGACGGCGACCGGATCGCGCATCTGGCGCTGGCGGATGGCACCACGCTCGCCGCCGACTTGTATATCGACGCATCGGGACCGGATGCGCGCGTGCTGGCGCGACTGCCCGGTGGTGCGGACCGCGTGTCGTGGCAGGCGTGGCTGCCGGTCGATCGCGTCCGCATCGACCGTGCCGCACCCGACCCGGCGCTGCCGCCAAGCGACCGGGTTGCGGCGGAGACGAACGGATGGACGCTGTCGTCCCAACTGTCCGACCATATGATCATCGCTCGCGGGTATGACAGCCGCCTGCTCCGCGACGTCGCCGGGTCCGCGCCGCTGACGCTGGCCGCGGGGCGCCGCGAGCGGGCGTGGATCGGCAATTGCGTCGTGATCGGCGACGCTGCGGTCGAGATCGACCCGATCGGTGCACCGCATATGGTCCTGGTCCAGTCCGCTGCGGACCGGATCGTGCGGCTGCTGCCGGGCGCGGATTTCGCCGCGGTGGAACTGGCCTATTACAACCGCGAATGGCGCCAGGAGGCCGATCGGCTGCGCGACTTCGCCATCGCCGCCTATGCCGTCAGCGGCAGGACCGAACCCTTTTGGCGACACGTCCGCGACGTTCCACCGCCACCGGAACTCGCCGATCGGCTGGCGATATTCACATCGCGGGGGCGGCTGTTGGCGCGCGATCACGAGGTCTATGACGACGATCATTGGCTTCAGCTTTTACTGGGGGCGGGCATGCTGCCGGAGCGTACGGACGTACTGGCGGACACCGTGTCGCGTTCGGCGTTCGACCTCGTCGCCGACGAGCGCATCGCCGCGATCGCCGCAGCGGTCGCCACCGCGCCGACGCATCGTCAGGCACTTTCGCGCCTTGCACGGGATCGTGCGGCATGACCGACGCGCGGATCGCACCGGCAACCGACGTCCGCGTCGCCGAACGCGGCATGGTCGACGCAGCGACGTTTGAACGGGAGATCGTGCCGGCGGCGGTACCGGTCATCCTGCGCGGACAGGTGGCGCATTGGCCGGCGGTCGCGGCGGGGCGGCGCGGGCCGCGCGCGATGGCGGATTACCTGGCGCAATTCGGTGGCGGCAAGCCGTTGCAGGTGTTGATCGGCGCCCCGGAGATCGCCGGTCGCTTCTTCTACACCGACGATGCCATGGACTTCAATTTCGTACGGCAGGACGTCGCGCTCGAGCCGTTCCTGGGCGAGCTGTTGCGGTTCGCCGAACACGGCGTCGCCGCGCCGCACGCATTGTACGCCAACGCCGCGACGGCGGCCGATCACATGCCGGGTTGGGCGGAAGCCAATCCGTTCAATCTCCCCGCGCCCGGCGCTGCGCCACGCCTCTGGATCGGCAACGCGACGCAGGTCGCGACCCATTACGACAATTCGGCCAATCTCGCCGCCGTCATCGCCGGCACGCGGCGGTTCACGCTGTTTCCACCCGAACAGGTCGCGAACCTGTACATCGGACCGCTGGATCGGACGCTGGCCGGCCCACCGGTCAGCATGGTCGATCCCGATGCCCCCGACTTCGCGCGATATCCACGGTTCGCCGCGGCGCTCGCGGCGGCACAGGTGGCGGAACTCGGGCCGGGCGACGTCCTCTATCTACCGCCCATCTGGTGGCATCACGTCCGCGCCTTCGACCGGTTGAACGTCCTGGTCAATTACTGGTCCGCGCGCGATCCCAGCGTTTCGGCTTTCACCGCCTTGATCCACACGATGCTCGCCGTACGCGAACTCCCCCGCGGCGAACGCAACGGCTGGCGGGCATGGTTCGAGACGTTCGCGTTCGGCGACGATGCCGCCGCGGTGGCCGATCATCTGCCCGAAGCCGCGAGGGGGATCGCCGGGACGCCCAGTCCCGAACGAACGCACCGCATTCGCGCCTATCTGACGAACATGCTCGCGCAGCGCGGCGAATGAGACGGCAGGCGTGGCTCGCCAGACAACGCCTGCGCGAAAAGGTCCTGCGATCGAAGCGGTCAACGCATCGACAACGACGTCCGGCGCTTGACCCGCGCGGCGGGTAGTGGGAGCGTGCGGGACCGTTTGGGAGGTTCACATGAAAGCGACACTGATCTTCGCCGTCCTGGCAGCCACCGGTGCGGCGGGGCCGGCGATCGCGCAGGGTTCGCCTCATCTGTCCGCAGCGTTCGAGGCGTGCATCGGTCGTGCCGGCGCCAACCCCGTGCAGCGCGACGTGTGCGCGCAGCGGGAATCGGGCGCGCAGGACGACCGCCTCAACAAGGCCTATCAACGCGTGATGCGGCAGTCGGCCAATGATCCGTCGGCGAAGCTTGCCCTGCGCGACCAGGAGCGGCGCTGGATCGACGAGCGCGACTACACCTGCAAGGTCAACGGCAACACCGTCGACGCGGGGTGCGTGGTCCTGAAGACGGCGGCGCGGGCGGACGAACTCGAAAGCCAGGTGCGGTTCTGACCGGTCGGGACGATCGATCGCACGCGCGTCGCCGGGCGCTCGCCGCCGTGGCGGCGCTGCTGGCCTTGCCGCTGGTCGGCTGCGGCACGCCGTCGCGGACGGAATCGTCCACGAACGCGAGCGACGGCGCGGGCGCTGCCGGACGGCGGATCGCCGCCGCCTATATCGACGCGCACGGCAAGGCGCTGGATACCTGTTTCGGCCCGCCGCCCGCGATCCGCGGGCCGGGGGCGATCCAGACCGTGAGCGACGATGCCACCGCCGCTCAGGCCGCGATCAACCGCGTCATGATCGCCATCGACGCATCGGGATCGATGGCGGCGCGGATCGGTGGCGAGACCAAGATGGACGCCGCCAAGCGCGCGGCGATCGGTTTCCTCGGCGGCATCCCGGCCGGCACGCAGGTCGGCCTCGTCGCCTTCGGCCATCGCGGCACGAACCTGCCCAGCGGCAAGGGGGCGAGCTGTCGCGGCGTCGAGACGATCTACCGCCTGGGATCGGCCAACACGGCGCAGGTGGAGGCGGCGTTGCGCGGCGTCCGCCCGACCGGATGGACACCGCTCGCCTCCGCCATCACCGCCGCCGGATCGTCGTTCTCGCCCAGCCGTACCCCCGGCGCGCAGGTCGTCTATGTCGTATCGGACGGGCTCGAGACATGCGGGGGCGATCCGGTCGCCGCGGCGCGGACGTTGAACCGGGGGCCCGTGAAGGCGGTCGTCAACATCATCGGCTTCGACCTGGCGCCGGCGGATCGCGCGCAGCTGGCCGCGGTCGCATCGGCAGGGGGCGGGACCTTCGTCGAGGCGAAGACGGGCAGCGACATCGGGCGGATCATGGACGAAGTCCGCCGCAAGGCGCGCGCGGCGTCGGCCATGACCACCGAATATTTCGATGGCGGCGCACGCAGCACCGACAATAATTTCGCCGTCGGCAAATACACCACCGATCTCAACTTCTGCGTCGCGCACGCGACCTCGGCGGAGACGACAGGGCTGCAAGCCGGCATCGCCGCGGCCAAGGTCTCGATCCCGGAAAGCGAGGCGGCAATGGCCGTCCTGCGCCAGCGCCACCAGGCCTATGTCGATCGATCGTCCAAGGTAAGCGCCGACCTGCTGGCGCGCGCCAAACAGGCCAATGATGCGATCGCCGCGCAGCAGCACAGCAGCGAGAAGAGACTGGGCGTTCCGCACTGAACGAAGCGCGGTACGGTCGACACCCGAAGCTAGTGCATGAACAGCAGGGGTTCGGCGGCGACGTACCGGCGTTGGTCCGTGAATGACCCGCCTTTGGTTTCCACGTCGATGACTTGCCGTTGAATGTCCCCATCGCCGGGTGGTGCCGCGGTCCACGCGGGTAAGCCTGTGCCGTTGGGGTTTCCCGTCTTGATGAAGTTCGCGAAATAGCCGCTCATCGTCGCGGATACCTGCCGATCGGCATCGGTCCATGCGTAGAGCGGATTGGTGTCGAGATTGCCGAGCGCATATTCGATCTCCGCGCTGTGGACGGCACCCCAGGGGAGCGGTGCGTTCGACGTGTCGGCCACCGTGCGGGGCCGCACATGCGCGTAGAAGTAATAATAGGTCGCCGCGCCCGATCGACGCTGGAGATCGAACCATTTCCAGGTCGGCAGGGCGAGAAAGTCGTCGCTGACGATCGCGGTCGCCGCCGGCAGCACGTCCGCATCGCTTGCGGCGGGATATAGCGCGAACAATGCGTCCGCCTTGTCGCCGAGGACACGCGCCAGACCCGCACGATAGGCGGTCACGGTCGGCGCCGCGCCGCCGAGGACGGCCGATCCCGCCGCCTCCTGCGAGTTCGATCCGACGAGCAGCGGCACATGCGCGGCGTGACCGCTGGCGAAGGTGATGGATGGCGGCTCGGTCAGGAAATACCCGTCGATCACGGCACCGGAGCGCAGATCCTTCGTCTTGCCTTGCGCGGCCAGCAGGACATCGGCCGGCATCGCACGAAGCGCGGCCAGTGTCGGCGCGCCCAGGCTTTGCGCGAAGGCTGCGCCCTTCGTCTCGGCCTCGGCGAGCGGCGGCGGGGTCCATTTCTGCATCAGCGCCCCGCTTTCGCCGATCGCGCCGGCGATCGTCCCGCGCGACAGCGGCGACGCCATCAGCGCGCTGACGGACATCGAGCCTGCGGACTCGCCGCCGATCGTGATCCGGCTGGGGTCGCCGCCGAACGCCGCGATGTTGCGCTTGACCCAATCGAGCGCCGCGACCTGATCGAGCAGACCGTAATTGCCCGACGCATGGTTGGGTGATCCGGCGGTCAGTTCGGGATGGGCGAGAAAGCCGAACACGCCCAGCCGGTAGTTCAGCGTGACGACGACGATGCCGCGTTTCGCCGTCGCCGCGCCGTCATAGCGTTTCTCGGAACTGTCCCCCGCCTCGAACCCGCCGCCATAGATATAGACCAGCACCGGTAACTTGGCGTGCCGTTGGTGCGCGGACGAGGCAGGGGTCCACACGTTGAGGAACAGGCAATCCTCGCTGATTCCCGGTGAGCGGAACATCATGTCGGAGAACAAAGGCTGCTGCATGCACCGGGCACCGAACGTCTTGGCCTGACGGACACCGGACCAGGAGGGTGGCCGTTGCGGCTCACGCCAGCGCAACGCCCCCACCGGCGCGGCCGCATAGGGGATGCCTCGGAATATTCGGATCGAAGCGCTGCCATCGGTCGTGCCCTGAAGCGTGCCGCTATTCGTCACGACCAGAGGATCGGCCAATGCCTGCGCCGCGCTGGCGAAGGCCAGGGCCGCGATGAGGGGTTTCGCTATCGCACGAATCATGATGGTCCTTACTCGGCCGCCAACATATCAGATCGAACGGCAAAAGGGCGGCGGCGCGCCCCGTCCGCAGACGTCGGGGCGGGTTTTCGTCTCGCGCCAATAGCGCATCAGGCCGAGCCGGTCGGCGGCCGCGGCGAACCCCGGATCGTTCCGGGCGCCGGCCATGCTCGGCAGGAACAGCAGGGAACGGGCACCCCATTCGCGCGCAGCGGCGCGCCGTTCGATCAACGCGATCGCCGGTCGGTTCGCGCCCAGCGCCCCCAACAAACCGACCGTGATGGTCGCCTCCTGTCCGGTGTCGGGCAACGCCGTCAGCGCGGCGACCCCCGCCGCCCGATCGCCGCCCGGTCCGGCCGCAAGCGCACGCAGCGCGACACGCCACGCCGCCAGCACGGTCTTGGGATAGGACAATGACGGCTGGTCGAGCGCCGCGATCGCGCCATCATAGTCGAGCGTTATCGGCGCGAGCGTCAGAGCCATGAAGGCGCGCTGCCCCGGGTCACCGGTCAGTTCGACCGCGGCGTCGATATGGCCTTGCGCGCCCTTCAGATCGCCGCTCTCCGCGAGCGACGTCGCAAGTGCTTCCTGCGAATCGAATTCGAGCGCCAGCGTATCGACCGCGCGGCGATATTGCGCGAGCGCGTCGGCAGAGCGTCCGGTCTCGCCCAGGAACGCGCCATAGATATTATGCTCGCACCCGCAGGACAGCGCGCGCACCTGCAGTGCCTGCTGCAACAGCGCCCCGCGCTGGGCGAGCGCGGCAGGGTCAATCGCCAGGCTTTTCCAGGCGAACGCTTCGCTGTTCGTCGGATCCAGCGCGATCGCACGATCGGTCGCCGCCAGCGCCTCGCGAACATAGGGCGCGGCTTCGCCGGGGGAGAGTTTCATCGATGTCATCATCGCGGAAATCGCGACGCCGGACCATCCCCAGGAGAAATTCGGCACCGCCGCGACGACCCTGCGCGCCGCGTCCAGCCCCTTGGCCAGCTGTGCGTCGAGCGAATAGTGATGGTAACATTCCGTGAAATAATCGGCCATCGCGCCGTCGGGCAGCGCGCCGCCATAGGTCGACGCGCCGAACAATCCGCATCGCAGGACGGAGCCCGCACTGGCGGCGACCAGTTGGGGCACGCGCGACAGCGTCGAGGTATCGTAGCCGAGGCTTTGCGACCACAGGTTCGCGCCCGACCGTTCGTTGACCAGCCGAAGCACGACGCGGACCTGCGCACCGTCGCGGCGGACCGTCCCGCCAAGCGCGAAGGCGGGGCCGCTGCCCGGCGGCGGCGCGGCGGCGTTCGAGACCTTCACGACGCCTTCATCGGCGAGTGCCGCCGTCAGCTCGTCGCGCAGCGCCGTGTCGGTACCGGAGGGGATCTCGGGGGTCAGCCGCTCGAACCCGGTCAGCCGGACCTGAAGGATCGCCGCATCGGGCGGGCGGCCGGACGCGCCGCGATGCGTTGCGAACCACGTACCACTTCCGACGCCGAGCAGTGCCAACACCGACAAACCGGCGATCCACAGGGTTCTGCGCCGCGCCGGTCGTGCCGGGCTGACCTTGGGAGGTGCGATGGACCGGTCGATCCCCTGCGCGTCGAGCCGCCGGGCCACGGCATCGATCGCCCCTTCGCGATCGGCGAACAGGTCGATCCACTGCCGTGTCGACAATTCATAGGCGAAGGCATCCGACGGATCGACGTCCGCGATACGGACCGCGATTACCGGGACGCGGAACCGGCTGGCTAGCGACAATTCCTTCTTGATCTCGTCCGACCGGTTGGCGCTTTCGGAAAACACGAGCACCAGTGCGCCCGCCGCACGGATCGCAGCGACGATCGCCTCCTGATAATTATCGCCCGGCCGGACGTCGCGCGCCGCCATCCAGCAGGCGAATCCCCGCCGTTCCAGCGCGGTGCAGATCGCCGCGGCCTCGCGCCGATCGGCGGTCGCATAGCTGACGAACGTCGCGCCCTTCGGTGCGTCGCCGGGTGCAGGCCGGGCCGGATCGTCTCGCTCGCTTCCCATCGGCGCGTACGCTACCGTGTTGGGCGACGGTGCGAAAGTGGGCGGACGGATGCGACCCGTCCCATGCGCGACGCGCAGGGGCGTGAACGGCGAAGGGGAGTAGAAGCTTGGAACCGTTGACCATCGGGGTGACGGGTCATCGTCCGTCCCGCCTTGTCGGCGTCGATCTCGCCGATCTCGCTGCCCGAGTCGGCGGCGCGCTCGCGGCGGTCGCCGCGGCCGCGCCGGGGCGGCGTCTGCGGCTCGTCAGCAATCTTGCCGAAGGGGCGGACAGCATCGCATTCGATCAGGCCACCGCGCTCGGCTGGCCGGTCGATGTCGTGCTGCCGTTCGCACCGGCCCGCAATGCGCGCGAATTCCCCAATCCGGACGCGCGCGCCGCGCTCGACGCCCGCCTAGCCTCGACCCGCGCGGTGATGGCGCTCGCGGTGGACGAAGACGGCGGCGAAGCGCCCGAACTCGCCTATGAACGCGCCGGGCGCGTGATGCTGGCGCAGAGCGACGTGCTGCTCGCGGTGTGGGACGGCGCCCCCGCCCGCGGGCGGGGCGGCGCGGCGCAGATCATCGAAGAGGCGGTGGGGCAGGGCATCCCCGTCATCCACGTTCCGGTCGGCGAGGGCGACGCTGTGCCGCGCCTGTTATGGGATCGCCTGGACGATCTCTATCTCGGCCAGTCGCAGCTCGGATCGGTGCCGACCGGTGGTCTCGACCGGCTGCCCGACATGGTCGCGCATCTCGTCGCCGGCGAGGCGGACGGGACGCTGCCGACCGTCGATCCGCGCCGCCGTCCGACATTGGCGGTGGCATATGCGCTGTTGCTCCAGCTCGTCGGCGTTCGACGGCTGCGGCGTGCCGATGTCTGGCGGGTGCGGGTCGACCCGGCCAGCGTCGCGCTGATCGCGCCGGCGGTCGCCGGCGATCCTGCGAGCGGGTTCCGCTCCCGGCTCGGCGACATCGTAACGACCGACCATGCGATCGCCGACGCGGTCGCGACCGAGGCCGCGCGCCGGTTCCGCAGCGCCTATGTGAGCAACTTCGTCCTGGCGGCGACGGCGGTGCTGATCGCGCTGGCCGGGCTCGTGCTGCCCGCCTGGGCGAAGCCCGCGCTGATATGCGGCGAACTGGCGACGATCGCGACGATCCTCGTCGTCACCCGGATGGGCAATCGGTCGGGCTGGCACCGGCGCTGGCTGGATGCGCGGCGTGTCGCCGAACAATTGCGCTGCCTCGCGATCGCGGCGCAACTCGGCGATCTCCATCTGCGCCGCGACCTTCATCCCGCCGCCCGCGCGGTGGCGCGACGGCTCGGCACGCCGCCGGTCGTCGTCGACCCGGCCTATCTCGAGCAGGTCCATACCGATCTGCTCCGGCTGATCGACGGCCAGATCGCGTATCTGGACGGCGACGCGCACCGGATGCACCGGCTGGAACATCGGCTGCACCGCTTCGGCGTGCTGCTGTTCGGGCTGACCGCGGCGGTCTGTCTGATGTTCCTCGTCGTCGAGCTCGCGGCGGTCGCGATCCCCGCGCTGCACGATGCCGTCGAACCGATCACGATCTGGGGCACGATCTGCAGCGCGGCGCTGCCCGCGATCGGTGCGGCGATCTACGGCATCCGCATGCAGGGCGATTTCGCCGGCACCGCCGAGCGCGACGAGGAACTGGCCGAGCAACTGCGCCGCGTACGCGCGGTCAGTGGCGCGGCGACGACGTCCTACGACGCGCTTCGCCACCGCATCGACCAGGTCGCGAACCTCCTGACGCAGGACCTGTCGAACTGGCTACAGACCTATTCTTCGCGTCCGCTTGCCCTACCCGGGTGAAAGGGCCCCAGGAACGCCCAACCCGATTACCGACGGCCATCCGCCACGAAGCCGAGCCGGCGTTGCATCGTCGCGATCTCCGGATTGCGCATGAACGCGCGCCAGACCAGGCCGGTGCGCC
>CAXTVB010000064.1:0-1405 GCA_964247555.1 uncultured Sphingomonas sp.
ACGATCCGTAATAGAGGCCGCGGAAGATGTGGGTGTAGACCACGATGAAGAACATCGACGCGCCGTTCGCGTGCGCATAGCGCAGGAACCAGCCGCCGTTCACGTCGCGCATGATGTGTTCGACCGAGTCGAACGCGATCGCGCCGTTGGCGGCATAATGCATCGCCAGGACGATGCCGGTGATGATCTGGATGCCCAAAGCCGCGCCCGCGAGCACGCCGAAGTTCCAGAAATAATTGAGGTTGCGCGGCACCGGATAGCCCGCGCCGACCGCGTTGTAGACGAGCCGCGGCACCGGCAGCTTCTCGTCGAGCCACCGCATCAGCGGCACCTTCGGCTCGTACTGCTTTGCCCAGGGAAAGCTCATGATCAGGCCGCCTTGCCGACGAGAACCGCCGTATTGGAAGTGAAGGTGTAATCGGGCACGAACAGGTTCTTCGGTGCCGGTCCCTGACGGATACGCGCCGCGGTGTCGTATTGCGAACCGTGGCACGGGCAGAAATAACCGCCATACTTGCCGCGATTCTCGCCCTCGTGGATGCCGAGCGGGATGCAACCCAGATGCGTGCAGACGCCCAAGGTGATCAGCCAATTCTCGTGCCCGGGCTTGGTCCGCGACGCCAGCGTCGCGGGGTCGCGCAGCGTCGAGATGTCGACCGCATTCGCCTCGGCGATTTCCTTCGGCATCAGGTTGCGCACGAACAGGGGCTGCTTGCGGAAACTGGTGACGACGCCTTGGCCGGGCTCGATCTTGGTCAGATCGACCGCGGTGGTCGACAGCGCCAGCACGTCCGCGGAAGGGCTCATCTGGTTGATCAGCGGCAGCACGATCGCGAGGCCGCCGACGCCCGCCAGCGACACCGCGGCGATGTTCATGAAATCGCGGCGCCGGGGATCGTCCATGGGCTCGTGATAGGGCGCCGGATCTTCGCCGAGAGGAATCGTATCGTCGACCGTGGCCATTCACCAAACCCTTGCACGTCACGTTGCTGGCCGATGGCGGAGCAACCGGCTTCTCGCCGAAGCCCGTACGCCCACCATGCCTGGCCCCCCGTCCCCACGGGGGGCGCTGTGCTGATAGACGGGCGGCGGCGCCTTTGCCAACAGCATTTTGCGGGCGACGCGTCCGGACGCTAGGACGACGGCCATGCGCATCGCCCTGTACCAGCCAGAGATTGCCGGAAACGTCGGCGCCGTCCTTCGCACCGCCGCCTGCCTGGGCGCGAGCGTGGACCTGATCGAGCCGATGGGCTTCGCCTGGGACGACAAGCGCGTCGCGCGCGCGGGGATGGATTATATCGACCATGTCGCGGTGGCGCGGCATGCGGACTGGGATGCGTTCGAGCGTCAGGTCGCGGGGCGGCTCGTGCTGCTGACGACGAAGGGGGCAACGTCGCTCCACGAC
>CAXTVB010000064.1:1415-11886 GCA_964247555.1 uncultured Sphingomonas sp.
CTTCCGAAGCGACGACATCCTGCTGTTCGGCCAGGAGGGCGCGGGGGTTCCCGAGCCCGTCCATGCGCGCGCCGACGCCCGTGTGGTCATCCCGATGCGGCCACCGCTGCGGTCGCTCAACCTTTCGGTGTCGGTGGCGATCGTACTCGCGGAGGCATTGCGCCAGACCGGCTGGCCTTAATTCCTCCCCGTTTACGGGGAGGTGGCGGCCGAAGGCTGACGGAGGGGGTTCTCCACTGGCGACACAGCCTGCGGAGAGCCCCCTCCACCGGCTGCACCGGTCCCCCTCCCCGTGCCGGGGAGGATTTGCTAGAGGCGGCACAATGCCCCCCCTCGATACCCAGCAAACCACCGCCAGAACTTGGTTCGAACATCTCCGCGATCTGATCTGCGCGGAATTCGTCGCGATCGAACGCGAATCCGGATCGGACGCCGCGTTCGATTATATCGCCTGGGACCGCCCCGACCCTTCCGGCGAACACGGCGGCGGCGGGGTGCGCGGGGTGATGAAGGGGCGCGTGTTCGAGAAGGTCGGCGTCAACGTCTCGACCGTCGGCGGCACGTTCGAGGGCGACTTCGCCAAGTCGATCCACGGCGCGGGCGAGGAGCCGGGGTTCTTCGCGACCGGCATCAGCCTGGTCGCGCACATGGCGAACCCGCACGTCCCGGCGGTCCACATGAACTGCCGGTTCCTCGTCACCACCAAACGCTGGTTCGGCGGCGGTGCGGACCTCAATCCGCCGATTCCGGTCGAATCGGACACCGCGGCCTTCCACGACGAGCTGAGGGCGGCGTGCGACGCCCATGCTCCCGGCGATTACGACCGGTTCAAGACATGGGCGGACGAGTATTTCTACATCCCGCACCGGGGGATCCACCGCGGCGTGGGCGGTATCTTCTACGATCATCTGGAGGGCGATTTCGACACGAATTTCGCCTTCACTCAGGATGTCGGCCGTGCATTCCTGGCGAGCTATCCTGCGATCGTCCGGCGACGGATGCACGATCCCTTCACCGCGGACGACATCGCGGTGCGCAACGCATGGCGCGGACGGTACGCCGAGTTCAACCTGGTCTACGACCGCGGCACGTCTTTCGGGCTGAAGACCGGCGGCAATGTCGATGCGATCCTGATGAGCCTTCCCCCCGTCGCGACATGGTCCTGATCGCGATATGGTATTGATCCCGGTCGCCGACGACGACGTGGCGACGATCGTCACCACGCTGGAAATGCGGGCGCGGCCACCGCGCCGTCCGATCCCGGCCAGTCCCCTGCGGCTCGTTCATTGGGCCACCGCCTCGACCGAGGCGTACCGCACCCTGTTCAAGCGCGTGGGCGCGCCGTGGCTCTGGTATTCGCGGCTGGCGATGGACGACGCGCGGCTGGTCGAGACGATCGCCGAACCGACCCGGCGCGTGTTCGCGGTAGCCGATGCGCGCGGGATCGAGGTCGGGTTGCTCGAACTCGATTTCCGCTTGGGCGACACGGCGGAGATCGCCTATTTCGCGCTCGTCCCCGAACTCGCCGGCCAGGGGCATGGCCGTTGGCTGATGGCGCAGGCGCTGGCCTTCGCCTGGGACCCGGGCATCGGTTGCGTCCGCGTCCGGACCTGTACGCTGGATCACCCTTCCGCGCTGAACTTCTACCGCGCGCAGGGCTTCGTCGCGACGATGCGGACGATCGAGACCTTCGCCGATCCGCGTGCGCTCGGCCTGCTACCGCCCGACGCCGCGCCGCAGATCCCCTATCTGGCGAGCCGTCGATAGGCGGCCAGCGCGACCAGCGTTCCCGCCAGTCCCGACGCGGTCGCCACCGCCGCCGCGCCGGCATCGGCGATCGCGATCGGCACCGGGTTCGCATTCGCCCCTTCGCTGCGCAGCCACCCGTCGAGCGCGAGGAACGGCGTGCTCGCGATCCAGCCGGTGACATAGGTGAAGGCGGACAATGCGGTCAGCGACAGCGACGCGCCGCGCCCCATCCGCCACCCGCGCGCGATCGCCCGCCACGCCCCGATCGGCCGGTCCGCGATCAGCACGGGCGCGACCAGCATCGTGCGCCCCATCACGAACAGCCCGGGAATGACCCATAGCAACAGTCCCAGCCCGGCCGGAAACAGCAGGACCAGCATCGCCAGCAGGAAGCGCGGCGCCAGGGTGCCTGCGCGGAGGAACGCCCCGCGCACGTCCGGCCGGACGGGATCGAGATACAGCGACAGCATCGCCGCCCCGCCGACATAGGCGATGGCGTAGGACAGGAGGAACCAGCCGCCATGCACCGTCGCCCAATCGCCGACCGCCGCCATCCAGGCCTGGGTCGCCGCCTGGCTCTCGGCCGCGGCGGCGTCGGGCGCGGGCGGGGCCGGGACGAGCAGCGCCAGCGCATAGGTCGGCAGGAACAGGAACGGCCCTGCGATCCGCAGCAGGACGTCGCGGTCGCGCCGGAACAGCGCCCACGCGTCGCGAAGGACGGTCGTGAAGTCGAGCATCATCAGGCGAAGGTCGATGCCCAATCCGGCCCGCGGACCGCAACGTACAGCTGCGCCGTGAACACCGCGACGACGGTGGAGAACGCCGCGGTCACCGCCCCGCCGGCGATCGCCGCGATCAGGCTCACGGTGGCCTTCGCCGCGGTGCCGAGGATCAGGCCGAACACGACCCCGGTCACCGCCGTCGCCGCCGAAGCCGCGACCAGCATCACGATCAGGTACAACAGGAACACGCCGACGATCTTCCACGTGATGCCGCGCGTCAGCGCGAACGACCGCGATATCGCCCCCAGCCCGAGCCGTTCGTTGGCCATCACCGCGGTCCACAAGGCCAGGCGCGCAGCGAACCACAGGAATGCGATCAGATAGGCCAGGCCGTATAATCCCACGAAGATCGCGACGCCCGGGGTCAGGACGGGCATCTGCCCCGCCTGCATCGCGGCCGGGGTCCAGCCGGCACCGACCAGCGCGACGAAGATCGGGACGATGAAGATCCCGAACACCAGGCCGACCACCAGCCCGACCCCGATCGTCGGCAGGAGGCGCGTGCGCCCGATCGCGAACGCCTCCGGCTGAGTCGTCGCCGGATCGGTGGACAACGCGATCAGCGTCAGCTGCGCCCAGAGCGCCGCCAGCGAGGCGATGATTCCGATCAGCCCGCCGACCAGCGCCGCCGCCGGCGTGTCCTTGCCGACATAGAGCACATAGGCCGCGCGAACGACTCCCGGCAGGAAGATCGCGGCCACGGCGATCCCGGCCAGCGTACGCCCCCGACCCGACAGCACTTGCGTCGTGCGATCCCAGACGTCGCCCATCCGAACCATGCTTGCCCCCTTCATACCCGTCAGCATGGCGGAGATAGCGTACCCGCGGCGGGCTGGCCACCGCCCGTATCGTCCCGCGCCCCGCATGATCCGCCTTGCGCGCGCCGCGCCGACGACACATGTCCGCGGCGATGGCCGGTTCCGTATCCGAAAGCCCGTTGCCGGGCGCCGAATGGCGCATCGCCCATGGGCTCGTTTCCTATGCAGACGGCCTCGCGGAGATGGAGCGGCGCGCGACGCTGGTCGGCGCGGGCGAAGCGCCGGAACTCGCCTGGCTGCTCGAACACCCACCCGTCTACACCGCGGGCACCAGCGCGGTGCCCGGCGAACTGATCGATCCCCGCTTTCCGGTGGTGGCGACGGGGCGCGGCGGGCGGCACACCTATCACGGTCCCGGCCAGCGCGTCGGCTATCTCGTCCTCGACCTGACGCAGCGCGGGCGCGATGTCCGCCGCTATGTCCATGCGCTGGAGGATTGGCTGATCGCGGCGCTGGCGCGGCTGGGCGTGACCGCGTTCAGCGTCGACGGCCGCGTCGGCATCTGGACGACCGATGGCGGTACCGAGGCGAAGATCGGCGCGATCGGCGTGCGCGTCCGCCGCTGGATCACGCTCCATGGCTTTGCGGTCAACGTAGCGCCCGACCTGTCCCATTTCGGTGGAATCGTGCCCTGCGGCCTGCCGGACTATCCGGTGACCAGCCTTGCCGCGCTGGGCGTGACGGCCGATCTGGCCGCGTTCGACGCCGCACTTGCCGCCACTGCGGGAGGCTTTGCGCAAACTCTTTCTTGTCGGAACTAAAACGAGGCTTGAGGGTCTGGCCCATAACGTTTAATGTCCACCGTGATTTGGGTATTAGAATGGCGACCAGCCGTCCAAATCCTCTATCTAAGGGAGCTTCCGAATGCGTGCACTTATCTCCAAGGTTCTGGCCGGCTCGATGATCGCCGGTGCGGCGCTGATGGTTTCGGCCTGCGGCCCGAAGACCGAGACGACCAACACGACGGTCACCGACATGAACTCGACCGAGGGCATGGATACGATGTCGGACAACATGACCGCAGTCGACGGTTCGTCGAACGGTGGCATGATGGCCAACGACACGATGGGCAATGGCGGCATGATGTCGAACGACACCATGACGACCAACAGCACGACCACGACCAACACCACGATGTAATCACCCGTTCACGGGTTTACGTCGTAAAGGGCCGTCCGGGCGACCGGGCGGCCCTTTTTCATTTTCGACATGATCGTTTCGGGGACGGCACGGCGGTCGCCCGGCAGGGCGGGACGTGGTTAAAAACCGTTTGGGCTCCGGCCCGAAACACCCTAGAATCGCGGCAATAGTCCTTCGGGGAGGTTTCATGAGTTCGTTGCGTATCGCGGCCGCGCTTGCGCTGGTCGCAGGCGGATCCGTCGCGTGGCCGGCATCGGCCCAATTCTACCTCAAGAGCCACGACATGTCCGGCCAGTCGGTCACCGGCGACGAGGCCGATATCGGCTTTTCCATGCCGGGCGCGACCCCGGCCGAGCTGCGCGCAGGGCTGTTGTGGAACATGCGCGCGGGGCTGAACGTCGCCGCGCTGCAGTGCCAGTTCGAACCGACCTTGCTCGTCGTGTCCAACTACAACGCCATGCTGAAGGACCATGACGCCGAATTCGACATTGCGCAGGCGGTGCTGAACAAATATTACCTGCGCACCGCGAAGGTGAAGACCAAGAAGGCCGGATCGGACGCATTCGACCAGTTCGGCACGCACATCTATTCCAGCTTCTCGACCGTGTCGGCGCAGCGCAATTTCTGTCAGACCGCCAACGTCATCGGTCGCGACGCGATCTTCACCCCACGCGGCGGCCTGACCGCGCTGGCGCAGACGCGGATGCGCGAGCTGCGCAACAGCCTGGTGCCGTACGGCGAACAGGGCGTGCCGTCCTATATCTACGCGCGGACCTACAACCTCCCCGTCCCCCGGCTCGACGCAGCGTGCTGGTCGAAGAAGGGCGAGTGGCAGGACCGCAAATGCGGCCCGCAGAACTGGCCGCCGGCGGGGGCGATCGCGTCGCGCTAACGCCGTCATGCCGGGCTCGTCCCGGCATCCAGGGCCGCCGGTGTCGTCGCTCGCGGCTCTGGATCCCGGGACAAGCCCGGGATAACGAAGTATTCCTACCGCAGACCCAGCAACTTGTGCGTCTGGAGCGACAGCCGCCACCAGGGCCGCTCCAGCACCAGCGCGACGCATGCATCGCGGTTGGCATCGGCAGCGGGATCGTCGAGCGGCTGGAGCAGGCGGTGCGCGAAATCCCAGCGCTCGACCGCATCGATATCGGTCCCCGGCTGCGGCCAGACCAGTTTCAGCTCGTCGCCCGATCGCTGGACGACCGTGCTGCCTGCTTTCGGACTGACGCAGACCCAGTCGATCCGCGGATGCGCAGGCAGCGTGCCGTTGGTCTCGACCGCGATCCGGAAACCCGCGTCGTGGAGAGCGTCGACCAGCACATCGTCGATCTGGAGCATCGGCTCGCCCCCGGTCAGCACGACGAAGCGGTTCGATGTCCCCTCGCCCCAGTGGACCGCCACATCGGCGACGAGCGCGGCGGCATCGGCGAACTTGCCCCCGCCCAGCCCGTCGGTGCCGACGAAATCGGTGTCGCAGAACCGACAGACCGCTGTCGCGCGGTCCTGCTCGCGCCCCGACCACAGGTTGCACCCGGCGAAGCGCACGAACACCGCGCGCGCGCCGGCATTCACGCCCTCGCCCTGGAGCGTCAGGAACATCTCCTTGACCGCGTAGGTCATGACGCCTGCGCGTAGACCGTCGGATCGGGGACGCCGGCTTCCTCGAAACCCTTGGACCGCAGACGGCAGCTGTCGCACCGGCCGCAATGCTCGCCCGCGGGAGTCGGGTCGTAGCAGGACCAGCTGAGCCCCATGTCGAGCCCGAGCCGCGCGCCTTCGCGGACGATGTCCGCCTTCGTCATATGCTGCAGCGGTGCGCGGATACGGAAGGGCTCGCCCTCGACCCCAGCCTTGGTCGCCAGTTCGGCCAGCCCCTCGAACGCGGCGATGAATTCGGGACGGCAATCGGGATAGCCCGAATAGTCGAGCGCGTTGACTCCGATGAACAGGTCGCGCGCCCCCGCCGCCTCCGCCCAGCCGAGCGCGAGGCTCAGGAAGATGGTATTGCGCGCGGGCACATAGGTGACGGGAATGCCCGGTTGCACGCCGTCCTTGGGCACCGCGATGTCGGTCGCGGTCAGCGCGGAGCCGCCGAACGCGGACAGGTCCATCGGCAGGACGATATGGCGTTCCGCCCCCAGCGCCTGCGCGACATGCGCGGCGGCGTCGAGTTCGATGCGGTGGCGCTGGTTGTAATCGATCGACAGCGCAAGCAGCCGATAGCCCGTCTCGCGCGCGATCGCCGCGGACACCATCGAGTCGAGGCCGCCCGACACGAGCGCGACCGCCAAAGGTTGATGCTGTGACATGATCGTCGCCCGCTAGGCGCTTCTGCGCGGCATCGCAACATTTGCCGGGCCAACGAAAAAAGGGCCGCGCGGTGGCGGCCCCCGAGTTTCGTACAAGGGAGAGAAAACGTGCCGAACTAAGAAGCACGAGGACCGCGTTAGAGGATGGAGGTGAAGATCGGGTTAAGGGTGAGCATAGCCAACCCGGATGGCCCTGCCGTCTCCGTCATGCCGGGCTTGACCCGGCATCCATCGTACCGCGCATGCTCACGCTTCTGGTTTCGCGGCACGATGGACCCCGGCACAAGGCCGGGGTGACGTCGTCATGAGGCCACCGCTTCCACCGGCACCGGAAACACGCTCGCACAAAAGGCACAGTCCACCCGGATCACGCCGTCCTCCCCCGCCATCGCCTGGCGTTCCTCCAGCGGGAATTTCGCGATCACGCTCAGGATGTGTTCGGGCGTGCAGCGGCAGCCGCGCGCGATCGGCACGACCTGGTGCACCCGCACCTCCTCCTCGTTGAACAACCGCCAGACCAAGGTCTCCAGGGGCAGCGTCGGGTCGGTGAGCTCGTCCGCGCCCATCGTCGTGCCCAATGCCGCGACATGCTCCCATTCGGGGTGATCGAGCCGGGTGTGCAGCCGCTCGCGGCCATCCTCGCCCTCGGGCAGGTGCTGGAGGAACAACCCGCCCGCCACCGTCGTGCCGTCGGCGCGCTTGTCGATACCGACGCCGATCAGCGTGGGGATCTGTTCGGACTGGACGAAATAATTCTGCGCCGCCTCGGTCAACGTCTCGCCGTCCAGCGGGACGATGCCCTGATAGCGCTCGCCGGTCGTCTGCAGATCGAACGTGATCGCCAGATAGCCCGCCCCGAACAGCGCGAACAGCGTGGGTTGCTCGGGTGCCTCGGCCAGCTTGTCCGCGTCGTACTGGACATAGCCGCGCACCTCGCCGCCGCGGTAATCGCACACGAGCAGCTGGACGACGCCGTTATCGGTGCGCGTCTGCATCGTGAGTTGGCCGCTCGCATCCTTCAGCGTCGAACCGATCAACGCGGCGAGCGTCAACGCCTCCGCCAACAGCGATTCGATCGCGGGCGGATAGGCATGCGCGGCGAGCACGGTGTCGAGCGTCGGCCCCAGCCGCACCACGCGACCGCGGGCGGAACGCTGGGGAATGGCGAAGGCAAGCGCGCGATCGGTGTCGGAGAGTTGGGGGTCGGTCATGTGGGTCGTAAAATGGGGCGGATGGCGAGCGCGATCAACCGCCCTCACCTTCCCACCGCCTGCGGCGGCGGACCCCTTCCTTCTCCCAGCGGGAGAGGGAGAGACGCCGAAGGCGGCGAAGCGTGACGACAGTAACGCTACCCTACTTGCCCGAAACACCAGCGCAACACCGACTTCTGCGCGTGAAGCCGGTTGGCCGCCTCCGCCCAGATCAGCGACTGCGGCCCGTCGATGACCTCGGCCGTCACTTCCTCGCCGCGATGCGCGGGCAGGCAGTGGAGGAACACCGCGTCGGGCTTCGCCCCCGCCATCAGCTGCGACGTCACCTGATACGGCGTCATCGCCGTCAGCTTGGTCTCGGCGTGGAGCTGTCCCATCGAGATCCAGCTGTCGGTCACGACGATATCCGCCCCCGCGACCGCCTCCGCGGGGTCCGCGACGGCGCGCGCGCGACCCCGCCCCAGCGCGATATCGGCGTCGATCGGCTGGAACCCCTGGGGGCACGCGGCGACGACGTCGAACTGCATCAGCCCGGCCGCTTCCATGATCGAGGCCAGCACGTTGTTGCCGTCGCCCAGCCAGGCCACCTTCAGCCCCGGCAACGCCTTGCCCGCTTCCACGATCGTCAGCAGGTCCGCCATGATCTGGCACGGATGCGACGCATCGGTCAGGCCGTTGATGACGGGGACGGTGGCGTGGTGCGCCATTTCCTCGATCTTGCGGTGATCGTCGGTGCGGATCATGATCGCGTCGCAATAGCCCGACAGGATGCGCGCGGTGTCCGCGATCGTCTCGCCGCGATCGAGCTGCATCGATCCGGCGTCCATTACGATCGACGTCCCGCCGAGCTGCCGGATCGCCATGTCGAACGACACGCGGGTGCGCGTCGAGTTCTTCTCGAACACGCAGGCGAGGACATGGCCTGCGAGCGGGGCGTCGGCATCCGCCCTGCCCTTGGGCCAACCGGCGCGCGCCGCCTTGCGGTCGAGCGCATCCGCCAGCATCGCGGCGATGCCGTCGGGTCCGGCATCGGACAGGTTCAGGAAATGGCGCATTCTAATTCCCCCTTTCCCTCTCCCTTTGGGAGAGGGAGGGAGCCGCGTCAGCGGCGGAAGGGTGAGGGTGACGTACCGATCACCCTCACCCTTCCCACGCCTTCGGCGCGGGCCCCTTCCCTCTCCCACAGGGAGAGGGCGTTAAGTTACTCGTCCATCGCCGGCACATACACCCGTGCCGCGACCGACAATTTCTCGACGAATTCGCTCACATGGCTTTCGTCGATATTCAGCGGCGGCAGGATGCGCACGACATTGTCCCCCGCCGACACCGTCAGCAGCTGGTGCTCGTCGCGCAGGAAGGCCACGAAGCGGCGGCTGTCGCTCTTCAGCTTCAGCCCCAGCATCAGCCCGTGCCCGCGCACGCTGTCGAACAGATGATCGTAATTCGGGATCATCTGCTCCAACGCGCCGCGCAGCCGTGCCCCCATCGCGTCGACATTGGCGAGAAACCCCTCGCCCTGGATCACGTCGAACACCGCCTCGCCCGCCGCCATCGCCAACGGATTGCCGCCATAGGTCGAGCCATGCGTCCCGGCCACCATGCCCTTCGCCGCTTCCTCGGTCGCCAGGCATGCGCCGAGCGGGAAGCCGCCGCCGATCCCCTTCGCCACCGCCATGATGTCGGGAGTGATCCCGTACAGCTCGTGCGCGAACAGCTTGCCGGTGCGGCCATAACCGGCCTGCACCTCGTCGAGCACCAGCAACAGGCCGTGTTCGTCGCACGCCTTGCGCAGGCCGGTCAGGAAGTCGTGACTGGCCGGACGGATGCCGCCCTCGCCCTGGATCGGTTCGACCAGGAAACCAGCCGTATGATCGTCGATCAGCGCGAGCGCGCCGTCGAGATCGTTGAACTGCGCATATTTGAACCCCGGCAGCAGCGGTTCGAACCCGTCGCGCATCTTGGACTGGTTGGTCGCGCTGATCGTCCCCAGCGTGCGGCCGTGGAACGCGGTGTCGAAGGTGATGAGGTCGTGGCGCTGCGGATTGCCGCTCGCGAAGTGATAGCGGCGCGCGGTCTTGATCGCGCACTCCACCGCCTCGGCGCCCGAATTGGTGAAGAACACCGTATCGGCGAAAGTGGCATCGACCAGCCGCTGCGCGAATGCCTCACCCTGCGGAGAGCCGTACAGGTTCGACACGTGCATCAGCGTCGCCGCCTGATCGGCGATCGCCTTCGTCAGCGCGGGGTGGCCATGTCCCAGCGCGTTGACCGCGATCCCGCTCGCGAAATCGAGATAGCGCGTGCCGTCCTCACCGAACAGATACGCGCCGTCGCCGCGCACCGGCCGCACACCGCACCGCGGGTAGACGGGCATGAGGGCGGTGATGGCCACGGGGCAGATCCTCTTCGCAAACGAGAAGGGCGGCCCGTGGAGGGCCGCCCGGAGAGGCCTGATACAGAGC
>CAXTVB010000065.1:0-11845 GCA_964247555.1 uncultured Sphingomonas sp.
CGCAGACCGTGACGTCGATCACCGCCGCGGTCGACGAAACCGCGCTGGCGGCGGACTCGATGTCCTCCACCGTCGCCGCGATCCGCAAGGATACCGAAACCGTCGCGGCGGAGATCGACGAGGTCAGTCGCGGCTTCGTGACGCTCGACGGGCGGCTCGGTACGTTGAAGCTCAGCGCGGGAGCGTTCGCGGCGCAGGTCGCCGCCTGACCGCGCCCGCCGGAACATCGCCCGCCCAAGCGGATTGAGGACGTTCCCCGTTGCGGAGCGTTGCCATGTCCTCCACCGTCGCCGAACTGCTCGTGCAGACCCTTGCCGATATCGGCGTCTGCCAGGTGTTCGGCATCGTCGGCGACGCGCTCAACCCGTTCACCGATGCCATCCGCCGCCAATCGACGATCGAATGGATCGGCGTGCGTCATGAGGAGGGCGCTGCATTGGCCGCCGCGGGCCAGGCGAAGCTGACCGGCAAGCTCGGCGTCTGCTGCGGCACGACGGGCCCGGGCGGCAATCATCTGGTCGCCGGCCTGTACGAAGCGCGCAAGGATCATGCGCCCGTCCTCGCCATATCGGGCGGGGTTCCGTCCGCGCTCCGGGGCACGGACTATCTGCAGGAGGACACGCCCGACCTGCTGTTCCGCGACGTGGCGGTGTACACGCAGATGATCGGATCGGCGGAGCAGGCGCCCGCGGTGTTCCATCAGGCGATCGCCGCGGCGTACGACCTGCGCGGGGTCGCGCATCTCAACATCCCGCCCGATGTCTTCGCCGCGAAGGTGGGGGCGACGACGCCGAGCATCGCGACGCTGCGCCCGCGGCCCGAAGTGGCGCCGTCGGCGGACGATATCGCGGCGGCGGCGGCGATGATCGCGGACGCGAAGACGATCGCATTGTTCTGCGGCGCGGGCGCCCGCGGGGCGGAGGCGGAGCTGGTCGCGCTGGCGGAACGGCTGAAGGCGCCGCTGACGCACACCTACCGCGCGCAGGACCTCCTGCCTTATACCCATCCGTCGTGGATCGGCGGGGTCGGCTTGATCGGCGGACGGGCGGGGGTCGACGCGGTGCGGGACGCGGACCTTCTCGTCATGCTCGGCACCGATTATCCCTATGTCGACTTCCTGCCCAAGCATGGCAACGTCATCCAGATCGACGAACGCGCGCTGGCGATCGGCCGGCGGACCCGGGTCGGGCTGGGCATCGTCGGATCGGTGAAGCCGGCGCTGCGCATGCTGCTCGATCGCCTCGCCACGAAGGACGACGGCGCGTTCCTCGAGAAGACGCAGGCGAAGCGGGTGGCGTGGGACCGGATGCTCGACGAGAAGGCCGACCCGGCACGCAGCGCCGACCGGATCCATCCGCAAGCGGTCGCGCGTGCGATCAGCGATGCGGCGGCGGATGACGCGATCGTCGTGACCGATACCGGCGAAGTGACTTTATGGGCGGCGAACTGGCTGCGCCAGACCGGACGGCAGCGGATCACGGGATCGTTCAACAATGCCGCGGTCGGCACGGCCCTCGGGCTCGCGAACGGGGCACAAGCGCTCGATCGCGATCGGCAGGCCGGTGCGCATATCGGCGATGGCGGTTTCACGATGCTGGCAGGCGAGTTCATGACGACGGTGGAGCATGCATTGCCCGTCAAGATCGTGGTCTACGACAATGCCCGCTGGGGATTGGTCCATCTGGAGATGGAGGGCGCCGGCACCCCCGCGGCCAGTGGCAGCGTCTTTCCCAACATGGACTTCGCCGCCTTCGCGCGGGCCTGCGGCGCGTCGGGCTTCACCGCGCGCGATCCGGCGACGCTGGTGGCGACGGTGCGCGAGTTCCTGGCGGCACCCGGCCCCGCGATCCTGCACGCGGTCGTCGATCCGGACGAGCTGCCGGCGATGGCGCATATCGAACCGGCCCAGGCGCTCGGTTTCGGCATCGCGAAGGTGAAGGAAGCCTTTGCGGCGCTGCGCGGATAAGGCAGATACCCGCCGTATCCCGCCCCTCAGCCTATCGAAAGATGCCGGATCGTGACGTCCCCCCGCTTGCCCGATACCGTCTACCGCTCGCTGTTCCGGGCGATCGATGCGGGGTTCTGCATCGTGGAGCTGGTGTGCGCCGACGGGCTACCGGTCGATTACCGCTTCGTCGACACCAATGAGGCATTCGAGCGGATCGCGGGCGTGTCCGATCCCAAAGGGCGGCTGGCATCCGAACTGACATCGCCGCCGCACCCGAAATGGCTCGAACATTATGCCAGGGTCGCGACGACGGGCGAGCCTTTGCATATGGAGGACCGGTTCGAACGGGCGGACCAGTGGTTCGAGGTCCATGCGTTCCGGATCGGCGATCCGGATGCGGGGCAGGTGGCGATCCTGTTCGCCGACATCACCGCGCGGCGTCTGGCCGACCTGGCGCTCGGCGATAGCGAGGAGCGGCTGCAACAGGCGCTGTCCGCGGGCGGCGGCGTCGGGACGTGGGATTGGCACATCGCCACCGACAGGGTCACCGCCGATCCCCGCTTCGCCCGGCTGTACGGGGTCGATCCCGATGTCGCCCGCAGCGGCGCGTCGATCGATGTCTTCTTCGCGGGCATCCATCCCGACGACCGGTCGGCGGTGGAGGCGGCGGTCGCCGAGGCGATGGCCTCCGGGGGAACGTTCGTGGCGGAATATCGGCTGGTCCAGCCCGACGGCAGCCATCGCTGGGTCCATGCACAGGGTCGCTGCATCCTGGGGCCGGACGGCGAAGCGGAGCGGTTCCCCGGCGTCAGCTTCGACATCAGCGATCGCAAACGGGCCGAGCGCGCGCAGGCGGCGCTGCTCGAACTCGCCGACGCGCTCCGCGACGAGACCGATCCGGTCGCGATCCCCTATATCGGGTCGCAGATCCTCGGGCGCGCGCTGGACGTGTCGCGCGTGGGTTACGGCGTCATCGACAAGGTCGAGGAAACGATCACGGTCGAGCGCGACTGGAACGCCGCCGGGGTCGTGTCGATCGCCGGCGTCCTGCGCTTTCGCGACCATGGATCCTATATCGACGATCTGAAGGCGGGGACGACCGTCGCGATCGACGATGTCCGGCTGGACGCGCGGACCAGCGGCACCGCGCCCGTGCTGGAGGCGATCAGCGCACGGTCCTTCGTGAACATGCCGCTGGTCGAGCAGGGCGGATTCGTCGCATTGCTCTACGCCAATCACGCCGGTGCGCGGCATTGGCACGAGGACGAGCTGCTGCTGATGCGCGACGTCGCCGAACGGGTGCGAAACGCGACCGAACGCCTGCGCGCCGAACAGGCCCGGCGCGAGAGCGAGGAGCAGTTCCGCGTCTTCGCGCAGGCGCTGCCCAACCAGGTGTGGGCAGCGCGCCCGGACGGCGATCTCTACTGGTTCAACGAACAGGTCTTCGCCTACGGCAAACAGACGATCGAGGACCTGCTAGGCGTGGACGGGTGGACCCGGGTCATCCATCCGGACGACTATGCCGGCGTCGCCCCCGCCTGGGCGCATTCGCTGGCGACCGGCGAGGTCTACGAAGTGGAATTCCGCATCCGCCGCGCGGACGGCGTCTATCGCTGGTTCCTGGTGCGCGCGGAGCCGGTACGCGGCGACGACGGGGCGATCGTTCGCTGGGTGGGGACGAACACGGATATCGACGATCGCCGCCGCCAGGCCGCCGAGCTCGCCGCGCTCAACGAGACGCTCGAGGCGCAGGTGGCGGAACGGACGCGCGCGCTGATGAGCGCGGAGGAGGCGCTGCGCCAGAGCCAGAAGATGGAGGCGGTGGGGCAGCTGACCGGGGGACTCGCGCATGATTTCAACAATCTGCTGACCGGGATCAGCGGTAGCCTGGAGATGATCGGAGTCCGGGTCCGACAGGGGCGTTATGGCGATCTGGAACGCTACGCGCTGGCGGCGCAGGGTGCGGCGAAGCGCGCCGCGTCGCTGACCCACCGGTTGCTGGCCTTCTCGCGGCGGCAGACGCTCGATCCGAAACCCACCGACGTCAATCGACTGGTCGCCGGGATGGAGGACCTCGTCCGCCGCACCGTCGGCCCGGCGATCACCGTCGAGGTCGTCGCCGCCGGTGGCCTGTGGCCGACGCTCGTCGATCCCAACCAGCTCGAGAACGCGTTGCTGAACCTGGCGATCAACGGGCGCGATGCGATGCCCGCGGGCGGCCGGCTGACGATCGAGACGGGCAATCGCTGGCTCGACGCGCGCGCCGCCCGCGAACGCGATCTGGATCCGGGGCAATATCTGTCGCTCTGCGTGTCGGACACCGGCACCGGCATGACGCCCGACGTCATCGCCAAGGCGTTCGATCCCTTCTTCACGACCAAGCCGCTGGGCGAGGGCACCGGGCTCGGCCTGTCGATGATCTACGGTTTCGCGCGCCAGTCGGGTGGGCAGGTGCGTATCTATTCAGAGGTCGGGGAGGGCACGACGCTGTGCCTGTATCTGCCGCGATTCCAGGGCGAGGCGATCGATATCGAAGCGGCCGACCGCAGCGAACCGCCACGCCCCGGTGCCGGCGAGACGGTGCTGGTCGTCGACGACGAGCCGACCGTCCGCATGCTGGTCGCCGAGATCCTCGGCGAGCTGGGCTATGCGGCGATCGAGGCGGTGGACGGTGCGTCCGGCCTCGCGATCCTGCAATCCGATATAACGGTCGATCTGCTGGTGACCGATGTCGGCCTGCCCGGCGGCATGAACGGGCGGCAGATGGCGGACGCCGCGCGGCTGTCGCGGCCCGACCTGAAAATCCTGTTCATCACCGGCTATGCGGAAAACGCCGTGGTCGGGAACGGACATCTGGAACCGGGGATGCACGTCATGACCAAGCCGTTCGCGATGGACGCGCTGGCGACGCGTATCCGGGCCCTCATCGAAGGGCCATCAAGCTGATTGGCGGAACCGGCCGGGCGCTCTATGCAGGCGACGGGGATAGGAACTCGCAAAATATGACGACGACGAACGCGCCGCTGGTTGCCGGCATCGAACTGGGCGGCACCAAGTGCATCTGCATCCTGGCGCGCGGCCCCGACCAGGTCGAGGCGGAGGAACGCATCCCGACGACGCGCCCGGACGAGACGATGGCCGCGATCGAGGCGGTGCTCGACAAATGGCAGGGCTTCGCCGCGCTCGGGATCGCAAGCTTCGGGCCGATCGCGATCGACCGCGCGTCGCCGGATTACGGCAAGGTCACCTCGACGCCCAAGCCCGGCTGGGCGGGCACCGACATCGCTCGCCGGCTGGCGGCGCACAGCGGCGTGCCGACCGGTTTCCATACCGACGTCGTCGGCGCCGCGCTGGCCGAGGCGCGTTGGGGGGCCGGCAAGGGGCTTCCCGACCTGGCCTATGTGACGGTCGGCACGGGGATCGGCGCTGGCATGATCGCGGGGGGCGTCCCCGTCGACGGGCTGACGCACAGCGAACTCGGCCATATCCGGCCGGTGCGCTATCCCGGCGACGACTGGATCGGCAACTGCACCTTCCACGGCGCCTGCCTGGAGGGGCTGGCCGCGGGACCGGCGATCGCGGCGCGCACGGGGATCGCGTCGCAGGACCTGCCCGCGGATCACCCGGCGTGGGACGGCGTCGCGCATGCGCTGGGGCAGCTATGCCATACCCTCGTCATGACCGGCATCCCGCGGCGGATCGTCATGGGCGGCGGCGTCATGGTCGGCGTGCCGCATCTGTTCCCGCGCGTCCGCGCCGCGATGACGAAGAGTCTCGCCGGCTATGTCCCGCTGCCCGAGATCGCGCTGACCGAGACCTACATCGTGCCGCCGATGCTGGGCGGGCAGGCCGGCCCGTTGGGTGCTATCGTACTCGGCGCGCAGGCTTTGGGCCAGACGCTCGCCACCTCGTTTACGACGCCTTAACCGCTTCGGGCTACCCCTGCGCAACCATGGCAAGCAGGCCAGGCGAACGAACGGTGGCGCGATGCGGATTTTGATCGTCGACGACGAACCGGCGATGCACGACAGCTACGCCCGCAGCTTCGCGTCGCAGCGCGGCGAAGGTGCGGATGCGCTGGACGCGATGGCCGCCGACCTGTTCGGCGACGATGACGATGCGGGCGAACCCGCCGACGTCCTGCCCGATTTCGCGCTGACGCATTGCAACCAGGGGCTGGACGCGGTCGCCGCGGTCGAGGCGGCGCTGGCCGCAGGCGAACCCTATTCGGTCGCGTTCATCGACGTACGCATGCCCCCCGGTATCGACGGCCGCGAAACCGCCAAGCGCATCCGCGCGCTCGACGCGCAGGTGAACCTGTTCATCGTCACCGGCTATTCCGATTTCTCGCCGATCGAAATCAGCAAGGTCGCCGGGCCGGCGGACAAGATCTTCTACATCGCCAAACCCTTCGAGGTCGCCGAGGTCCAGCAGACCGCGACCGCGCTCGCCAAGCGTTGGGAACTGGACCGCGAACTGGCCTCTGCGCGGACGATGATGGCGCAGCAGATCGTGCAGCTGGAGGAGCAGGGGCTCGAGCTCGCCGCGAACGAGAGCCGCGCCATCCATATCGCGATGCACGATTCGCTGACCGACGCGCCCAACCGGCTGTTCTTCCTGCGCGCGCTGACCGAACGGACGCGACGCGACGGGCTGTTCGCGACGGCGATGATCGATCTCGACCGGTTCAAGCTGGTCAACGGCACGCTTGGCCATCTGGCGGGCGACGCGCTGATCCAGCAGATTTCCGAAATCCTCCAGAACTCCGCGCCCGAGGGGGCGTTGGTCGCACGGCTTGGCGGCGACGAATTCGGTGTGATGTTCGATACGCTCGGCGAACAGGCGGCGGAAATGGCCTGCGACCGGATGGTCGCGGCGTGTTCGACCAACATCATGGTGTTCGGCAATTCGGTGCAGGGCGGCGCGTCCGCCGGCATGGTCGTGGTGGAGGGGGCGCTCGGTATCGATCCGATCGACGTGATGCGCCGTGCCGACCTCGCGCTCAACGACGCCAAGCGTCAGGGTCGCGGCATGACGCGGCTGTTCGACGAGAGCATGGACGAGGGCATCCGCTTTCGCCGGCGGATCGAGGGCGGCCTGGCCGGCGCGATCGAGAAGGGCGAACTGAGCCTCGTCTACCAGCCGATCGTCAAGCGCGACACGATCGAGATCGTCGGGTTCGAGGCGCTCGTGCGCTGGAACACGCAGGAATATGGGCCGATCAGCCCCGCCGTCTTCATCCCGATCGCGGAGGAGACCAACATCATCCACGAACTCGGCGATTGGGTGCTGACCGAATCGCTGAAGGTGCTGGCGCGCTGGCCCGGGCAATATGTCTCGGTCAATTTCAGCCCGCGCCAGTTCCGCCGGACGAACTTCGTCGGCCATGTGATGGAAAGCGTCCAGCGGGCCGGCGTATCGCCGTCGCGGGTGCAGATCGAGATCACCGAGACCGCGATCTTCGACGACGCCGAACGCGCCGCGGAGACGCTGTACAAGCTGCGCCAGATGGGGTTCCGCATCGCGCTCGACGATTTCGGCACGGGCTATTCCAGCCTCTACAACATCCGCAAGTTCGCGCTCGACAGCTTGAAGATCGACCGCAGCTTCATCGACGGCATGAGCCGCGAGCGGGAGAGCGCGGCGATCGTCCATGCGATCATCCACCTGGGCCATGCGCTGGGTCTGGAAGTGATCGCGGAGGGCGTCGAAACCGCAGCGCAGGTCCAGCTGTTGCGGATCGCGGGCGCCAGCCATCTCCAGGGCTATTTCTTCTCGCGTCCGGTTGCCGAGGATGTCGCGTGCGGACTCGCGGAACGCGGGTTCATCGGCGATGCGGCGGATGCGGGCAACGACGTCAGCGAGCCGGGCACCGGGACCAACGGCTGATGCCGATCGCAAGGGGCCGGTTGCAGCCGCTCGTCCGCCCGACATCGCTCGGTGCCAAGCTCGTCGTCATCCTCACCCTGATCGGGCTGGCGGGCGCGCTGGGCATCACATTGCTCCTCGCCAGCGTCATAACCCCCAGCTTCGCCAAGCTGGAGGACAAGGCGATCGCCGACAATGTCGACCGGACGCGCGCCGCGCTGTCCGATTACGGTGCCAAGGTCGAAGGCGCGGTGCGCGATTACGGCGACTGGAACGACAGCTATGATTACATGGCGGCGCCGAGCGCGAAGTTCGAACGCGACAGCTTTTCGCCGCTCGCCATGTCGAACCTCGGCGTCCAGGGCATGGCCTATGTGACGCCGGAAGGCCGGATCGTGATCGCGCGCTGGCTCGATGCGAAGACGGGCGCGGAGAATGCGGGTCTGCGGACCGCGTTCCTGCGATCGATCGGGCATACCGACCTGACCCATGTCGTCGGCCGCAACAGCTCGGCGCGCTATTACGCGACGCTCGGCTCCACCGTGGCTGCGATCGGCGTCGCGAAAATCCGCAAGTCCGACGGTAGCGGCGTGTCGCGCGGCCATGTCCTGATGGCGCGCGTCATCACGCCGCAACAGCTGTCTGCCCTGCTTCAGGTCAACGCCCGGATCGCGCCCGCGCTCGGTTCGAACGATGTCGTGACCCGCGGCGCATCGACGCTGGCGATCGCGGTCCCGATCATCGGCGCGGACGGCCGGGCGGTCGCGAGCGCACGGTTCAGCGTGCCGCGCGACGTTTCGCTGCTCGGGCGGCGCATGCTGCTGCTCGCCATCGCCGGATCGACGTTGCTGCTGCTCATCGTGCTGATGGTGCTGCGGCGGATGATCGCCAGCCAAGTGCTGAAACCGCTCCACCGCGTCGAACGCCATATGCAGCGCGTCCGCGCCCTCGGCACGCTGGGGCCGCTCGAAGAGGACGGGCGGCGCGACGAGATCGGCTCGCTGGGGCGCAGCTTCAACGCGATGCTGCTTCAGCTGAACGATCTGCGCGGGCAGGTGGAGGTGCAATCCTTCGCACTCGGCCGCAGCGAAAGCGCGGTCGCGGTGATGCACAATGTCCGCAACGCGCTGAACCCCATTTCGACGATCCTGAGCCAGGGCGTCGCACAAGCCCCGCCGGTCGATCGCGCGACGCTCGACCGTGCGCTGGGCGAACTGGCCAAGGACGATATCCCCGCGGCACGGCGCGCGAAGCTGACCGCCTTCGTCGCGGCCGCGATCGAGGCGGAGGCGGCGACACGAGCGGCGACGCGCGCCGAACTGCAGGTCGGACGCGAGGCGATGGCGCACGTGCTGGAAATCATCGGCCAGCAACAGGCGCACGCGCACGAACGCCCCCCGCTGGAGGATTGCGACGTCGCGGAGATCGTCGCGCGCAACGCCACCATCGCCCGCTATTCGGACAAGGCCTCGATCGCCTTCAGCTTCCCCGCGCACCCCTGTCGCGCGCTGGCAAGCCGCGTGATCCTGAGCCAGGTGATCGGCAATCTCTTCGGCAACGCCGCCGATGCGATCGCCGCGACGGGCTCGGGCAGCGGTACGATCTCGGTCGCGATCGAGCCCGACGACCGGGGCCAGGTGATCGTCTCGATCCGCGACGATGGCGAGGGCTTCGGCGCGGACATCGGCCCGACCTTGTTCCAGCGCGGCTTTTCGACGCGTGCGCATAAATCGGGCGGGCTGGGGCTGCACTGGTGCGCCAATTCGATGACCGCGATGGACGGATCGCTGCGGCTGGAAAGCGAAGGCAAAGGGAAGGGCGCGGTCGCCATCCTGACGCTGAGGGCAACCGAGCCGGCAGCGCTGGCGGACGCGGCTTAATCGCTTCTTCTGCCCCCTCCCGCTTGCGAGTGCGAGGTAAACAGCGCCCCGCACTCGCAAGCGGGAGGGGAGCGAAGCCCTAAGCCGCCCGCTCCCGCACCACATCCTCACGCAGATACGGCGCCACCAGATCCCGATCGCGAAACCAGGCCTGCCGGTTCGCCGGCAACGTCGCGAAATCGCCGACCGTCCCGCGGCACCCCGGCTGGCGACACTGGCACAGCATCTTCCAACCCGAATCCTTCAGCGTCGTCGAATAGTCCCAAGCGATCTCCTCTCCGGGCACGATCGGTCGGAGCGCGATCAGCACGACGCCGTCGTCGGAAAAGCGCAAGCCCGCATTGGGCGCGCAGCTGTGGTTGATGAGATCGTCGATGCGACCCGAGGGGCCCATATACTGGTCCGCGGTCACTTGCAGGAACCGGTCCGCCGCGCCGCGCAACGATCGCGGCAATCGCGCGGCGCGCACCCGCCGACCGGTGAAGCGGACGATCTGCTGCCCTTCGGCGAATTCCTGCGCGGCGTACACCGCCTTCCCCAGATGCGTCTCGCGCACCGCGAACGGGTTGCCGGGGACATAGGCGTCGAGCACGCGCAGGCCGCTGCGCCGAACCGCCAGCGACCGGAACGGGTTGAGCGTCGCCAGCCCGACCATCAGCCACACGCTGGCATGGCACAGCAGCTCGACCAGGATATAGGTATATTCGCCGATCCCCGACCCGTGCACCCGCGTCGCGACCAGCAAGGTCGACAGATCGGCCAGCGTCCACAGGCCCCAGGCCGGCGATCGTTCGCGCGCCCGGTCCTCCCATACGCTTTGCCAGGTCGGCCAGAAGCTGACCGGCACCGCGACGACGACCAGCATATGCGCCCAGAACGCCTCGCGGAACACCAGCCACAAGGCGATGGCACCCAACGCGGCGGTCATGCACACGCCCTCCACCGGGGTCGGCGTCCGCCACCGCGACCGTCGCCACATCGCCGCGGTCACCAGCACGCAACACAGCGCCGAGAGGATGAAGACCCAGGACTGGGGCGCGCCGGGATTGACCGCGGCATAGGTCGCCGCCTCCACGCCCGTCGCCGCGCTCCAGATCAGCCAGGACGCGCGATTGGGCTCGACCAGATGGCGCGACAGGCCGACGATATATACGCCGTACCCGAGGAGGCTTAGCACCACCGCGCCGATGAACCACGGTTCGATCGTCATGCCCCCGCCCGAAATCACTACCCGACGAAATGGTAAACGAATGTGGTGACTCCGTCCACCATGGCGCGGCGTGGGTCAGAAGGGCAGGCTCGCCTGGCGCTCCGCATCGTCCGGAACCATGTCGCCCAGGCCCGACAGGGTCAGCCCCAACAGCCGCACGCCGCCCGGTACGGGCAGCTGCGCGGCCAGAAGCGCATGCCCGATATCGGCGAACAGCGCGCGATCCGCGGTAGGGACCACGAGCGACCGCGCCCGCGTGATGGTACGGAAATCGGCGTGCCGCAGCTTCAGCGTGATCGTCCGCCCGGCCAGGCCCGCCCGTGCGATCCGTTCCCACGCGGCCTCGATCACGCGGTCGAGCCCGGCATGGAGATCGGCGGTCGCGACCAGATTGGTATCGAAGGTCCGCTCCGCACCGACCGATTTCGCCACGCGGCGGCTGCGCACCGGCCGGTCGTCTTCCCCCCGCGCGGCACGGTAGAGATATTCGGCATAGGACCCGAAATGGGTCTGCAGCCACGCCAGCGACCGATCGCGCAAGTCCGCGCCGGTCTCGATGCCGAGCGACGCCATCCGCGCCGCGGTGACCGGCCCCACGCCGTGGAAACGCTTCACCGGCAGGCTGGCGACGAACGCGGCGCCGCGATCGGGCGGGATCACGCATATCCCGTCCGGCTTGTTCTGATCCGATGCCAGCTTGGCGATGAACTTGTTGTAGCTGACCCCGGCGGACGCGGTCAGCCCGGTATCCGCCTCGATCCGCGCGCGTATCTCGCTCGCGATCGCGCGGGCGGACCCCAGCTGCCGGATATCGTCGGTGACGTCGAGATACGCCTCGTCCAGCGACAGAGGCTCGACCAGCGGCGTATAGTCGGAAAAGATCGCCCTGATCTGCCGCGAAAGCCCGCTGTACACCTCGAAGCGCGGCCGGACGAAGAC
>CAXTVB010000066.1:0-11786 GCA_964247555.1 uncultured Sphingomonas sp.
CGTCTGCGTGAAGCTGGTGTCGTCCGCCGGGATCGGCACCGTCGCGGCGGGGGTGGCGAAGGCGCATGCCGACGTGATCCTGGTCGCCGGCCATGTCGGCGGCACCGGCGCATCGCCCCAGACCAGCATCAAATATGCCGGCACGCCGTGGGAAATGGGTCTGTCCGAAGTCAACCAGACGCTGACGCTCAACGGCCTGCGCGGCCGCATCCGCCTGCGCGCGGACGGCGGGCTGAAGACCGGGCGCGACATCGTGATCGCCGCGATCCTGGGTGCTGAGGAGTTCGGCATCGGTACGCTCAGCCTGGTGGCGATGGGCTGCATCATGGTGCGTCAGTGCCACAGCAATACCTGCCCGGTGGGGGTGTGCACGCAGGATCCCCGGTTGCGCGACAAGTTCGTCGGTACGCCGGAAAAGGTCATCAACCTGATGACCTTCATCGCGGAGGAAGTCCGCGACATCCTCGCCCGCCTCGGCTTCCGCAGCCTGGACGAGGTGATCGGCCGCACCGAATTGCTCCGCCAGGTCAGCCGCGGCGCGGAGCATCTCGACGATCTCGATCTCAACCCGATCCTGGCGAAGGTCGACGCGACCGATGCCGAGCGGCGGTTCTCGCTGTCGACCTTCCGCAACGAGGTGCCCGACAGCCTGGACGCGCAGATCATCAAGGACGCCGCCGCCGTCTTCAGCCGCGGCGAGAAGATGCAGCTGACCTATTCGGTGCGCAACACGCACCGCGCGGTCGGCACGCGGCTGTCGAGCGAGATCACGCGCAAATTCGGCATGGCGACGCTTACGGACGGGCATGTGACCGTCCGGTTGCGCGGCTCCGCCGGGCAATCGCTGGGCGCGTTCCTGTGCAAGGGCATCACGCTCGAGGTGTTCGGCGATGCCAACGACTATGTCGGCAAGGGACTGTCCGGCGGCATGATCGTCGTGCGGCCCGCGGTGTCGTCGCCGCTCGCCAGCCAGGACAACACGATCATCGGCAACACCGTCCTCTACGGCGCGACATCGGGCAGCTTGTTCGCGGCGGGACAGGCGGGCGAGCGGTTCGCGGTGCGCAATTCGGGCGCGACCGTGGTCGTCGAGGGCTGCGGTGCGAATGGCTGCGAATATATGACCAACGGGGTGGCGGTGGTCCTGGGCCGGGTCGGCGCGAATTTCGGCGCAGGCATGACCGGCGGGATGGCGTTCGTCTACGATCCCGGTGAGGAGTTCGGTCGCCGCGCGAATGGCGAGAGCATCGTGTGGCAACGGCTGGCCTCGGCGCATTGGGAAGGCGTGCTGCGCGCCCTGATCGAACGCCATGTCGCGGCGACCGACAGCAAATGGTCCAGGGGTTTGCTGGACGATTGGGAGCGGGTAGCGGGGCGTTTCTGGCAGGTGGTGCCGAAGGAAATGCTGACCCGGCTGGCGCATCCGCTCGACGACGCGGTGGAACTGGTCGCCGCGGAGTAGCTCAGAGCGCGGAACGAATGTCGGTTCGGGCGAAATCGTCGCCCTTGTAGAGCAGTGAGACATCCAGCGATTTCGCCAAAGCGTACGTCAGGCAATCGCCGAAGTTCAGATGCGCCGGACGACCACCGAACCGGCGCAGCGCGTCTACCGCTATGGCCACATGCTCTTGGCCCCAGGGAGTGATTTCCACCGGCGGTTGCAACAGGAGATCAATGCGATCGAGAATGCGCGGACCGAGTTTGCGGTATGCCGCCAGCCGAAACTCGAACGCAGTGGGTGCGCTCATCAGCACACGATCTTCCCCGCTGATCGCCTCGGCATAAAGATCGGCATCCGGTTCGCTCAGCAGGATGGCCATGAACGCGGAGGTGTCCGCGACGATCAACGCGGCAGGCCGTTATCGTCGTAGAGGATTTCGCGGTACGGCCGTTCGTCGAGGATCGGCGCTTCCCGGACCATCGCCTGTACGAGCCTCACCCGCTCCATAAAGCCTTCCCTCACGGCCGCCTTGGTCCCCCGTTCGATCTCGTTGCGGACGGCAAAGCCGACCGCCTCGGTCAGGGACATTCCCCGATCGTCAGCGAGTTGTCGGATGAGGCGTTCATATTCGTCGTGCTTGATGCTGATACCCATGACCGCACTTTCTAGAACTCCATACTCTATTCTAGAAATTTCGATAAGCCGACGCAATCGTCTTCCGCCGCGCCGCATGCTGTCCTAACACCCTGCGCATGTGGCAGCTCTTCCAATTTCCGTTATGCCCGTTCAGCCGCAAGGTGCGCCTGCTGCTGGGCGAGAAGGGCGTCGGCTACGAGCTGGTGCGCGAATCGCCCTGGCTCCGGCGCGACGAATTCCTGGACATGAACCCAACCGGGCAGACGCCGGTGATGACCGACGCGTCGCGCGGTATCCTGCTGATCGATTCGATGGCGATCTGCGAATATCTGGAGGAGACGGTCGACAAGGCCGCGATGATCAACGGACCGTCGACCAATCGCGCGGAGATCCGCCGCCTGGTGTCGTGGTTCGATACCCAATTCTACCATGACGTCACCGGCCCGCTGCTCCACGAACGCATGGAGAAGCGCCTGTCGCAGCAGGCCAGCCCGGATGCCAAGGCATTGCGTGAAGCGATGAAGGCGGCGATCCGGCATCTCGATTATACGGATTACCTGCTCGATCACCGCAACTGGCTGGGCGGCGCCACGCTCAGCCTCGCCGATCTCGCGGCGGCGGCGCAGATTTCGGTGACTGATTATCTGGGCGGGATCGACTGGAAGAGCCACGAACAGACCGCGCGCTGGTATCGCGGGCTGAAGAGCCGGCCGAGCTTCCGCCCGCTGCTCAGCGAGCGCATGGAGATGATCGGGCCGCCACCCTATTACGACAATGTCGATTTCTGACGCGGGCGCCGTCGCGTCGATCGAGGATTTCCTGAAACTCGATATCCGGATCGGCACGATCGTCGCGGCCGAACCGTTTCCCCAAGCGCGCAAACCTGCGATCAAGCTGACGATCGACTTCGGGCCGGACATCGGCGTCAGGCGATCGTCGGCGCAGATCGCGGTCCATTATACGTCGGCCATGCTCGTCGGCCGACAGGTCGCGGCGGTGGTCAATTTTCCGCCGCGGCAGATCGGCCCGATGATGTCGGAGGTCCTGACGCTGGGCTTTCCCGACGCCGCGGGCGCGGTGGTGCTGTTCGCGCCGGATCGACCGGTGCCGAACGGCGGCCGGCTGTTTTAAAGGTGAGGGCAGGCCGAGGGTCAATCTCCCTCACCCTTCCGCCCCGTGCCGCGCCGCCCTCCCTCTCACGATGGGAGAGGGATCAGACCTCTAGGCTCTTCGAGGCCTGCTCGAACAGGTCCTTCGACACGCCCGCCAAGCCGACGATCCGCTCCAGTTCCGCGCGCATCGCCTGCGCGCGCGTACCGTCGAACCGGCGCCAGCGGGCGAGCGGGGGGAGCAGCTTCGCCGCGGTCTGCGGGTTCAGCTTGTCCAGCGCAATCAACTGGTCCGCTAGGAAGCGATAACCCCACCCCCCCGCCGCATGGAACGCACGCTGATTGGCGGCGAACGCGCCGATCAGGGACCGCGCGCGATTGGGGTTGGCGAGCGTGAAGTCGGGATGCCGCGACAGCTCCGCCACGATCTGCGGCGTATCGGCACGGGGCGACAGCGCCTGCGTCTGGAACCATTTGTCCAGCACCAGCGCATTGTCGGCATGCCGGTTGTAGAAGATGTCGAGCGCCGCCTCCCGCTCCGCGAAATCACCCCCGGCCAGCGTCGTCAGCGCGCCCTGCCGGTCGGTCATGTTGTCCGCCGCCTCGAACTGCGCGAACGCCAGCGCCCCCGCTTCGCGCGATCCGTTCGCGGCCAGATAGCCGAGCGCGACCGACCGCAGCCGCCGCTTGCCTTTCGCTTCGGGTGTATAGTCGTACGCCCCCTGCTGCGTGACGATGTGCAACTGGCGCCATTCTGCTGCCAATACCCGGCCGATATCGCGGCGCAGCGATTCGCGCGCACGGTGGATCGCTTCGGGATCGACGACCGACAGCTGGTCGCCGATGAACCCTTCCGACGGGAGCAGCACGACCTCGGCGAGGAAGGCATGGTCCAGCCCGGCATCGTCGAGCGTCGCCGCGATCGCGTCGATCACGCGCGCATGATCCGCCGTCCCGGTCGACGCGCCGGCGACGAGCGTGTCGAGCATCAGCTGTTGCATCGCCTCGTACCGGGCGAACGGATCGTCGTCATGCGCGCTGAGGAACGCCAGGTCGGCGGCGCTGCGGTCGCTTTCGACGACGACCGGCGCGGAGAAGCCGCGGTTGATCGACAGGACGGGACGCTCGGCGAGCCCTTCGAACGCGATCGTCGTATCTGCGGTCGAAAGGACGACCAGCCGCTCGTCGATCAACGCCGCGCCACTATCGGCCCCGAACAGCTTGATACGCAGGGGCAGCGGCATCGGCGTCTTGTCCGCCTGTCCCGGGGTCGGCGGCACGCGCTGCGCCAGGCGCAGCGTCGCGGCGGAGCCCTCTACCGCCAGCGATGCGGATATACGCGGTGTGCCGGCCTGCGAATACCATAGTCGGAATTGCGCGAGGTCGATCCCACCCGCTTCCTCCATGCAGGCGACATAATCCTCGCACGTCGCCGCCGTGCCGTCGAAGCGATCGAAATACAGGTCGCAGGCTGAGCGGAATTTATCCGGCCCCAGCATCGTCGCCATCATGCGGATCAGCTCGGCGCCCTTGTTGTAGATCGTCGCGGTATAGAAGTTGCTGATCTCCTGATAGCTGTCGGGACGTACCGGATGCGCCAGCGGGCCCGCGTCCTCGGGGAATTGCGCCGCGCGCAGGCCTCGGACATCCTCGATTCGCTTGACCGCGGCGCTGCCCTGGTCGGCGGAGAAGCCCTGGTCGCGAAAGACGGTGAAGCCTTCCTTCAGCGACAGCTGGAACCAATCGCGGCAGGTCACCCGGTTGCCCGACCAATTGTGGAAATATTCGTGCGCGACGACTGCGGCGATCGCGTCATAGTCGTAATCGGTCGCGGTATCGGGATCGGCGAGGATGTAGCGGCTGTTGAAGATGTTCAGCCCCTTGTTCTCCATCGCGCCGAAGTTGAAATCGTCGACCGCGACGATGTTGAACACGTCGAGGTCGTATTCGCGGCCATAGACCCGCTCGTCCCACGCCATTGCGGTCTTCAGCGAGGCGAGCGCGTGCTCGGTCTTGGCCAGATCGGCGGTACGGACCCAGATGCCGAGGCGGACCTCGCGCCCCGACCGCGTCGTGAAGCTGCCGCGGTTCTCGGCCAGGTCGCCGGCGACCAGCGCGAACAGATAGGAGGGTTTGGGGAAGGGATCGTGCCACTCGGCCCAGTGCCGGCCGTCGCCCTCGATGCCGCTCGCCACCGGATCGCCATTGGCGAGCAGGACCGGGTAGCGGGCGGCGTCCGCGGTCATCCGGACGCGATATTCGGACAGGACGTCCGGACGATCGGGGAAGAAGGTGATCCGCCGAAACCCTTCCGCCTCGCACTGCGTGCACAGATTGCCGCCCGAGGCGTAGAGCCCCATTAGCTGCGTGTTGCGATCGGGCGCGATCTCGACCTCGGTCTCGACGACATGCGCCTCGCCGGCGAGCGGGATCACCAGCTGCTCGCCCTCGATCCGCCAGTCGTTGATCGCGACCCCATCGACCCGCACCGCGATCGGCTGCTGCCCCGCACCGTCGAGCCGCAACGGATCGTGGTGCGCGCCGTTGCGCGTCACGCTCAGCGCGGCCTTCACCCGCGTGGTGGCAGCGGCGAGATCGAAATCCAGCGCGACCTGCGGGACCAGCCACGCGGGCGGCCGGTAATCGGATCGGCGGGTGACGGCAGGATGGGCGACGCTGTGCTGGATGTCGAGCATGGTCCCGATATAGCCGGTGGGCACCGTATCGCCACCCCCGGCCCGAGGGTAATCGGTCCTCACCGATACTCCGCGGCGCCGCGCGCGCCGTTACGGTAACCGCCGCTACCGGACTGGCCTCCGCCGGGGCGGGGTAAGGGGGGGGCAAACTTCGGTGTCGGCAGGGTCCGGCAACCATGCGATAGCCGCCGCATGACCAGTCTCCTGATCTTCGGCATGGGCTATACCGCGCGCGCGGTCGCCGCAGCGCTGCCCGATTGGCGGATGGCGGGCACGACGCGCGACGGACGGGGCGGGACGATCGCCTTCGCCGATACCGCCGCGGTTCTCCATGCGCTGGCGACGGCGACGCACGTCCTCTCGTCGGTGCCGCCGGCGGACGAGGTCGATCCCGTTCTCGCGCGCTACGGCGACGCGCTCGCCGGACGCTGGCTGGGCTATCTGTCCTCCACCGGCGTCTATGGCGATGCGGGCGGCGCGTGGGTGGACGAGAGCGCGCCGATCGGCGGCGGGCGGCGGAGTGCGCGGACGGCGGCGGATGCGGCGTGGCTGGCGCGCGGGGCGCGGGTGTTCCGTCTGCCCGGCATCTACGGCCCCGGTCGTTCCGCGCTCGATCGGGTCGCGAGCGAGCGGGCGCACCGGGTCGATCTGCCGCACCAGATCTTCAGCCGGGTGCATGTCGACGACATCGCCGCGGGTGTGGTCGCGGGGTTCGATGCGCCGGCCGGGGCGTACAACCTCGCAGACGATCGACCGGCCAGCCAGAACGACGTGATCGACTTCGCCGCCGCATTGATCGGCCTGGCGCCGCCGCCCTTCGTCGATCTCGCCACGCTGTCGCCGATGGCGCGCGGTTTCTACGCCGAGAACCGGCGCGTCGCGAATGGCAAGGCGAAACGGCTGCTCGGCTGGGCGCCGCGGTATCCCGATTACCGTACCGGCCTTCGCGCCCTGAGGGCCACGACCAGTCCGATGCCCGTCAGCACCGCGCCGCCGCCTGCGAGCGGCGACCAGCGATAGCCCTCGAACACGGTCGACAGCAGCATCGCGATGACGGGGACGAGGACGCTGGCATAGGCCGCTTTCGCCGGGCCGATGATCCGCAGCACGCCGAAATAGAGCGGGAATGCGATCGCGGAGCCGAACAGCCCGAGATACACGATCCCGGCGACATAGCCGATCCGCCACTCCATCACCGGTGGCCCCGTCAGCCACGTGGCGACCAGCGCGTCCATCGCCGCGCCCATCAGCATCGCGAGCGCGAGCGTCGGCATCATCGGATAACGCTTGGCCGTCTTCGTCCCCTGCAGCACATTGGCGGCCGATGCGGCGAGCGTCGCGAGCAGGGTGATACCGATCCCGACCAGCGTCTCGTGCGGCCCGCGCGCGCCGCTGCGCGCCTCCTGCAGGAACAGCAGTGCGACCCCCGCCATCGCGACCAGCGACCCGACGATCAGCTGCCGTCCCATTCGCTGTCCCAGGAAGACCCGTGCCAGCACCGCATTGGGGACGAGCAGCAGCGCGAAGACGACGGCGACCAGTCCAGAGGTGATGTGCGCCTCGGCCCGGTAGACGAAGTTGAAGTTCAGGCAGAACTGGCTGAGCCCGATCGCCGCGGCGAACAGCCAGCCGCGCCTATCGAGCCGGAAGGATTCGCCACGCACCGCGGCGTAGATCGCCATCGCGATGCCCGCGACCAGGAAGCGGTAGCTGACCGACCAGCTGGGCGGTACGATCCCCAGCTGGTCGCGGATCACCAGCCAGGTCGATCCCCAGATCAGCGTGACGATGGCGAACGGCACCAGCACCGCGGCCTTTGTCGACCGCGGAGCGGGGCCGGTCGTGGCGCTCACAGCGCCCGGATCGCCGCGGCCAGCGTGTCGATCGCGGTGCGGTCGGTATCCCAGGCGGTGACGAGCCGCGCCTCGCCCGTCGCCCAGTCGTAGAAGTCGAAGCCTTGCGCGCGCAAGCGTGCGGCCTCGTCGGGGGTGACGCGCAGGAACACCTCGTTCGCCTCCACCGGATGGACCAGCCGTCCGGCCGCCGCCGCCGCCAGCACCGCTGCGCCGTCGTTCGCCGACCGCGCGCAGTCCAGCCACAGGTCGCCGTCCAGCATCGCCAGGATCTGTGCCGCCAGATAGCGTCCCTTCGACAGCAGCAGCCCCGCGCGCTTGCGTCGCCGGAGCGTCGCATCGGCAAGGTCGGGGCGGAAGAAGACCAGCGCCTCCGCGTCCATGCCGCCATTCTTCACGAACCCGAACGACAGCGCATCGACGCCCGCGCGCCAGGTCAGGTCGGCGACCGACGCGCCCGTCGCCACCACCGCATTGGCGAAGCGCGCGCCGTCCATGTGGAAGCCGAGCCCGCGCGCCTTCGCCAATGTCCCGATCGCAGCGACCTGGTCGGGGGTGTAGACCGCGCCATATTCGGTCGCGTTGGTGATCGAGATCGCGTGCGGCTGGACGCGGTGCACGTCATTGGCGATCGCGTCGATCACCGCCGCGATGCCCGCAGGATCCAGCTTCGCGGCGGGACCGTCGGCCAGCAACAGCTTGGCGCCATGCGTGTAGAATTCGGGCGCGCCGCCTTCGTCGTTCTGGATATGCGCGTCGCGGTGGCAGACGACGCCGCCATAAGGCGGGCAGAGCGCGGCAAGCGCGAGGCAGTTCGCCGCGGTGCCCGTCGGCACCCACAATGCGCGCACCTCGGTATCGAACAGGTCGGAGAAACGGCCGTCCAGCTGCTTGCTCCAGCGATCGCCATCGTACGCGGTGTCGAGCGTGTTCGCATCGGCGAGCGCTGCGAGGATGTCGGGGTGCACCGCGGCGGCGTTGTCGGAGAAGAAGCGCATGGCACGCGCTTTATGGGATGCGCAGGCTGGGTCAATGTCCCCTGTCAGCACCGTTCCACCAAGTCATCCGTCACCCCGGACTTGATCCGGGGTCCATCGTGCCGCGAATCACAAGCGTGCGTAGGCGCGGCCCGATGGATGCCGGGTCGAGCCCGGCATGACGGAGATCTTATTCCTCCGGCCGCGAGCGTTCCGATGGCCCGCGCTGGTCGTCGGACGGGGGCGGCGCCGGCCGGTCACGTCCGCCGCGCAAGCTGATCGATCCGTCATTCCCCATCCGCAGGTCCAGCCCGCGCACCTTCTCCGCCGCGCGCTGGACGACATCGTCGACCGCGCCGCCGATCGTGCCCTCGATCAGGTTGCCGACCTCGTCCGGCGGGATCGCGTCGGGATCGACCGCGTCGTCCTCCACCGGCGCGACGACCGGCCGCAGCCCCAGCGCGTCGGTCATGAAGGTCCGCCACACCCGCGCCGGGATGCCGCCGCCCGAAAGGCCCGGGTTCGGCGTGTTGTCGTCGTTGCCCACCCATACGCCGACCACCAGGTCCTTCGCGAAGCCGACGAACAGCGCATCCTTGCTGTCCGACGTCGTCCCGGTCTTCCCGAACGCGTCGATCGGCAGATTCGCCTGCCGCCCGGTGCCGGTGCGGATCGATGCGCCGAGCAGGTCGAGCATCTCGCTATGGATATTCGCGGGCATCGTCGTCGCGCCGCCGGTCAGCGATTGATACCAGCTCTTCTGGCGTTCGTCCTGCAGCCCGCGCGGTTGCACCGGATAGCGATCCTCCGCCACCGCGGCGAAGGCGGCGGTCAGTTCCAGCAGCGAGACGCTGGAACTGCCGAGCCCGATCGTCGCCTCGTTCGGGATGGGGGTGGAGATACCGAGATCGCGCGCCGCCTGGATGACCGCCTTGACCCCCACCTTCTGCGTCAGCCGGGCTGCCGCCACGTTGGACGATCGCGCAAAGGCCTGGCGCAAGGTGATCTCGCCCTCGTAGCGGCCGTCCGCATTGCGCGGTTTCCAGTCGCCGATCGTGACGGGCTTATCCAGGACCTTCGAATCGGGCGTCATTCCGGCGCGCATCGCCGCCAGATAGACGAACAGCTTGAAGGTCGATCCGGGTTGCCGCCGTGCCTGCGTCGCGCGGTTGAACGGGCTTTTGCCATAGTCCTTGCCGCCGACCATCGCGACGACGCGGCCGTCGGGGCGCATCGCGACCAGCGCGACCTGCGCCTGGCGAAGACCCGCGCCGCGCACCGCGCGCTCGGCCATCCGTTGCAGCTTGGGATCGAGCGTCGTCGCGACGGTCGCCTTGGCCTTGATCTCGCCCGCCTCGTCGCGCGCCTCGGGCATGACCCAATCCGCGAAATACGTGCCCGACGGCAATTGCTCGGGCTCGCGGGACAGCACGTTCTGTGGGCGGACCGCGTCGGCGTCGTCGCGGGACAGGAAATGCGCGGCGACCATCGCGTTCACGACCACCTGTTCGCGCGCCTGCGCGCCTTCCAGATTACCGGTGGGAGCGAGCTTCGACGGCGCCTTCACCAGGCCCGCCAGCATCGCCGCCTGGCCGACGCTCAGATCCTCCGGCTTGCGCCCGAAATAATGTTTCGACGCTGCGGACAGCCCATAGACATTGTCGCCGAAATACACGTTCGAAAGATACCGCGAGAGGATCTGGTCCTTGGTCAGCCACGCCTCCAGCCACAAGGCGATCATCGCCTCGCGGATCTTGCGTCCCGCGGTGCGATCGGAATCGAGGAAGGCGTTCTTCGCCAGCTGCTGCGTGATCGTGCTGCCGCCCTCGCGCACGCCGCCGCCGCGTACATTGTGCCACGCCGCGCGCGCGACACCGTGCGGGTCGATCCCCCAGTGCGAATAGAAGCGCCGGTCCTCGATCGCGAGGAACGCCTGGACGACGTGCGGCGGCAGATCCTTGGCATCGACCGGCGGCCCCAGCAGCGCGCCGCGCCGCGCGATCGGCGTGCCGTCGGCGGCGGTCAGCGTGATCGACGGCGGCGTCGGCGGCTCGAGCGATTTGGACAGGGGCGCGGTGATCGCCAGCCAGCCGATCGCGACGATCAGCAGCACGAGCACCACCGACAGTCCACGCAGGAACCAGCGCCATCGGCTGGTGCGGCGACGCGTGGGCGGCGGAGCCTCCACGGCGCCGAACCCCGCCAGCTGCGCGTCCCAGTCCTGGAACCGGTCGTGCAGCGGGATCGCGGTACGGTCGCCGGGATGGGCGATCTGGGGCGGCGGCATCGGGGTATAAGCGGGCTGGGCGCCGGTCGGCCGGGGGCGCAGCAGGTCGGGATCGCGGTCGGCCATGCGCTGTATTATCCTGCTACGACAGTCGCCGCAAGCGGGTGCGGGGGGGGCGTTCTTGCCGTACCCGTCATGCCGGCCTTGTGCCGGCATCCAGCGGGCAGCGAATCCTCAAGCCGTTGATTGCGCGGCACGATGGACCCCGGCACAAGGCCGGGGTGACGATATATTCGGGGACGTTCCTCCCGTCATCCCACCAGATACATCGCCGCCAACAGCGCCAGCGCGAAGGCGACGAGCGTGGCGGCCAGGATCACCAGCAGCGGCCGCGGCCCCGCCTCCAGCAACTGGGACAGCGGCGATCGGACCGCGGTCGCGGTAACGGCGGCAGCGAGCAGCCCCGTCGCCAGCCGCTCCGCGCCGCCGGCGACGACCGGCGGGATGACCCCGAACGAGTTGATCCCCGCCAGCACGAAGAAACCGACGACGAACCAGGGAATGCCAGGCCCCTTGGCGCCGCCGCGGTCGCGGGGCACGAACATCGCGACGATCGCCAGCGCAGGCGCCAGCAGCGCGACGCGGGTCAGCTTCACGATCGCGGCGACATCGCCCGCATCCTTCGAATAGGAATACCCCGCCCCCAGCGCCTGCGCGACGTCATGAATCGACGCGCCGAGCAGGAACCCCGCCTTCAGGTCCGACAGGCCGAAGGCATGCGCGACCAGCGGATACAGCACCATCGCGGTCGCGCTCATCGCGGAGATGCCGACCAGCACCAGCGTCA
>CAXTVB010000067.1:0-5232 GCA_964247555.1 uncultured Sphingomonas sp.
ACCCGCCGAGCGCGACGGTCGGCTGACGGGGCTTGCGGGTCATGGCGCAAGCGTCGGGCAGGACGGCGCGCGCGTCAATCGGCGCCGGGGGAATCGCGTCGCGGGCGAATCGCGGCTAAGGTCCGGCCATGGCGATCGACGACACCATCATCGAAACCCCCGACGGTCCCATGACCTGGGCGGCGTGGAAGAAGAAGAACCCGGTCCAGCTCCCGTCGCGGCGGACCAAGGGCAAGAAACTGCCCAACAAGGTCAAGATGCGCACCACGGACTGATACCGGATGCACGATGCCGCGCCCGCGTGTATGACGGGTGCGGGTTCGACGACGGACGGGCAGTTTTTACGCATGCGTAAGATAGTGCTGACCACGATCGGGACGCTGGGGGACCTTCACCCCTTCATCGCCGTTGCCGCCGCGCTGAAGGCGCGCGGCTTTCGGCCCGTGCTGGCGGTGCCCGAGGATCATGTCGCGAAGGTGAACCGCGCCGGGCTGGAGGCGGTCGCGGTGCTGCCCGGGTTCGAGACGATCCGCGCACGCATCGGTCTGAGCGAGGGCGAGGCCGTCCGACGGATGATGAGCGACCAGCGGTACATGCTGGAACAGGCGGTGCTCCCCAGCCTGTCCGCCTGCGCGCATACGCTGGATGCGTTGGCGGCGGATGCGGAAGCGATCGTCGCGTCGACGATGGTCCTGGCCGCACCGATCGTCGCGGAGAAGCGCGGGCTGCCTTTGGTATCGGTGATGCTGCAACCGATGGCGATGGTCTCCGCGCTGGATCCGCCCAAGACCCCGGATTTCTGGATGATGCGCCAGCGCCCCGCGGGCAGGATCGGCGAGCGCTGGAACCTGCTGATGTATGCCGGCTTCCGGCAGATCCTGCACCGGCTCTACGCCGACCAGATCGACATCGTGCGGATCGAACACGGCCTGCGCCCGCGGGGTGCGATGCGGATGCTGGAGGCGGGGCGCGACGCGTTGCTGACGATCGGCTGCTATTCCGCGTCCTTCGCCCCGTTGCCGCGCGACGCACCGCGCAATGCCCGTGTCGTCGGTTTTCCGATCTTCGACAGCCAGGACGGCACGTCCGCCGCGCTCGATCCCGCGCTGGAGGCGTTCCTGCGCGCCGGCCCGCCGCCGATCGTCTTCACCCTGGGATCGTTCGCGGTCCATGCCGCGGGCGATTTCTATACCGAGGCTGCGGAGGTCGCGCGGCGGCTGGGGCAGCGCGCGATCCTGCTGACGGGCGCGGATGCAACGATCGCACCCAGCGCGGACCTGTTCGCCTGCGCCTATGCGCCACATTCGCATCTTTTCCATCGCTGCTCGGTCGTCGTGCATCATGGCGGGATCGGCACCACCGGCCAGGCGCTGCGCGCGGGCAAGCCGCAACTCGTCGTGCCGCACATGGGCGACCAGAACGACAATGGCCACCGGATCGCCCGCGCCGGGATCGGCCGCGTGCTGAAGGCGAACCGGTTCAGCGCCGCGCGTGCGACCCGGATGATCGACGATCTGCTGCACGACCCCGCCCGCCGCGAACGCGCCGCGCGCATCGGTGAGACGATCGCGCGCGAAAACGGCGCGGAGGCCGCGGCGCGCGCGATCGAACAGGCGCTTGGCCCGGGCAAACGCGCCGGACAATCGAGACCATTGTCGGCGAACGCGTGAGGCGCGCTAGGGCTTGCGCACGCGCGACGCTCCGGTGACTAAGGGAGGGTGCGCCCTCGTCCCTCCCCCGGCTGGCATTTCTGGATCGATCGCGGCGGCACCTTTACCGATGTGATCGCGCGACGTCCCGACGGCACGATCGCGACCGTCAAATTGCTGTCCGAGGACCCCGGCCGCTACGCCGATGCGGCGGTCGAGGCGATGCGACGGCTGAGCGGATGCGGGGCCGGCCCCCTCCCCCCTGCCGATATCCGCATCGGCACGACGATCGCGACCAATGCGCTGCTGGAACGCAAAGGAGCGCCGGTGCTGCTGGCGATCACGCGCGGGTTCGGCGATGCGCTGACGATCGGGACGCAGGACCGGCCCGACATCTTCGCACTGGCGATCGACCGCCCCCCGGCACTCGCCGCCGCGGTGCTGGAGATCGACGAACGCGTCGCGGCGGACGGGACCGTGACGATCCCGCTCGACCGCGCCGCCGCCGTGCGCGGGTTCGCGGCGGCGCGCGCACGCGGGATCGGCGCGGTCGCGATCGTGCTGATGCACGGCTATCTTCACCACGCGCACGAGCAGGCGCTGGCCGATCTGGCGGCCGAAGCGGGGTTCGAGGAGATAGCGGTCAGCCACCGCGTCAGCCCGCTCGCCAAGCTGATCGGGCGCGGCGACACGACCGTCGTCGACGCGTATCTGTCGCCGATCCTCGCGCGCTATATCGACGGACTGACACGCGCGCTGGCGGGGCAGGCGCCTTTGTTCATGCAGTCGAACGGCGGGCTGACATCGACGGCGAGTTTCCGCGGCAAGGATGCGATCCTGTCGGGGCCGGCGGGCGGGATCGTCGGCATGGCGGCGACCAGCGCGCGGGCCGGGTTCGACCGGGTGATCGGCTTCGACATGGGCGGCACGTCGACCGACGTCTCGCTCTACGCCGGTACGTATGAACGCGATTCCGAATCGATCGTCGCCGGCGTGCGTATCCGCGCGCCGATGCTGCGCATCCATACCGTCGCGGCGGGCGGCGGATCGATCTGCCGCGTCCACGCCGGGCGGTTCGTCGTCGGGCCCGAGTCGGCGGGCGCAGTGCCGGGGCCGGCAAGCTATCGCCGCGGCGGGCCGCTGAGCGTCACCGACTGCAACCTGATCCTCGGCAAGCTGCAACCCGCCTTCTTCCCGGCGGTGTTCGGACCGGACGGCGACGCGCCACTGGACCGCGACGCTGCGGACCGGCGGATGGCGGCGGTGCTGGCGCAGACCGCATCGTCGATGACCGCCGCCGAGGCCGCGCAGGGCTTCGTCGCCATCGCGGTCGCCGGCATGGCCAACGCGATCCGTAGCGTCTCGGTCGCGCGCGGGCATGACGTGACGCAGTTCGCCCTCGCCTGCTTCGGCGGTGCAGGCGGGCAGCATGCGTGCCTCGTCGCGGATGCGCTGGGGATCGAGCGGATCGTGATCCATCCATTGTCGGGGGTCCTGTCGGCGTACGGCATGGGGCTCGCGGACCGGCGCGCGGTGCGCGAGCGGACGGTGACGCTGCCGCTGGACGCCGAGTCCGCGGGCGCCATCGACGGGGCGGCAACGGCATTGGGTTCGCGTGCGGCCGACGATCTCGTCGCGCAGGGGATCGACCGTGACACGGTCCGGATCGAAGCGGCCGCGCTCATCCGACCGGCCGCGAGCGACAGCGCGATCGAGGTGGCGCTGGGCGATGTCGAATCGATGTTCGCTGCGGCACACCGGATCCGTTTCGGCTACGAAACCGACGCGCCGCTCGTCGTCGACACCCTCCGCGCCGAAGCCATTGCGGACACCTTCGGGAGCGATATCGCGTTGCCCGCTTTGCCGGACGAACCGGGCCGACCTGTCGCCACCGTCGCCGTCCATGTAACGGGCGCGAGCCGGCAGGCCCCCGTCCACGACCGTGTGCTGCTGGCCGCCGGCCAGCAGGTCGACGGGCCCGCATTGATCATCGATCCCGTCGCCACGATCGTGGTCGAACCCGGTTGGTCCGCGGTGCCCGATGCGCAGGGGACGTTGGTGCTGCACCGCACCGCCGCCGCGTCGCGCATCCGCGTCGACACCGCGCTCGATCCGGTGCGGCTTGAGATCTTCGCCGGCCTCTTCATGGCGATCGCCGAGGAAATGGGCGCGGCGCTTCGGCGATCGGCGTCGTCGGTCAACATCCGCGAGCGGCTCGATTTCTCCTGCGCGATCTTCGATGCGGCCGGTAATCTGATCGCCAATGCGCCGCATATTCCGGTGCATCTTGGGTCGATGGGCGACAGCATCCGCACGATCCTCGGCAAGCGCGCCGGCACGATCCGTCGCGGCGAGGTCTATGCACTCAACGCCCCCTATGACGGCGGCACGCATCTGCCCGACATCACCGTCATCCAGCCGGTCTTCGCCGACGACAGCGCCGCCGCGCCCGCCTTCTTCGTCGCCGCGCGTGGGCACCATGCCGATGTCGGCGGCACCAGCCCGGGGTCGATGCCGGCGGACAGCCGGACGATTGCCGAGGAGGGTGTGATCTTCGACAACGTCCTGCTGGTCGAGGGCGGACGACTGCGCGAAGCCGACATCCGCGCGCTGCTCGCCTCCGGCCCCTATCCGGCGCGGACCATCGACCAGAATATCGCCGATCTGGCGGCCCAGGTCGCCGCCTGCGCGCGCGGGTCCGCCGGGCTGCTGGCGATGGTCGCGGATTACGGCGCGGACGTCGTTGCGGCGTATATGCGCCACGTCCAGGACCATTCCGCCGCCGCGGTCGAGGCATTGGTCGCGACGCTGTCGGACGGCGACTTCGCCTATGAGACCGACACCGGCGCGGTGGTGCGCGTGGCCGTCTCGGTCGATCGCGCCGCGCGCCATCTGACCATCGACTTCACCGGCACCAGCGATCAGCAGGGCGACAATTTCAACGCGCCGCTACCGGTGGTGCGCGCCGCCTGCCTGTACGTCATGCGCACGATGCTGGCGGCGGGGGTGCCGATGAACGACGGATGCCTGCGCCCCGTCACGATCCGCGTGCCCGAAGCAACGATGCTGTCCCCCCGCCACCCCGCCGCGGTCGTCGCGGGCAATGTCGAGACGAGCCAGGTCGTGACCGACGCGCTGTTCGGGGCGTTCGGAGCGATCGCGGCCAGTCAGGGGACGATGAACAACTTCACCTTCGGCGATGCGACCCGCCAATATTACGAGACGATCGCGGGCGGGTCGGGCGCGGGGGCGGGCTTTGCCGGCACCAGCGTCGTCCAGACGCACATGACCAACAGCCGAATGACCGATCCCGAGATCATGGAACAGCGTTTCCCGGTGCTGGTCGAACAGTTCGCGATCCGCCCGGGTTCGGGTGGCGCCGGCGAATGGCGCGGCGGCGACGGTGCGACCCGGCGTATCCGCTTCCTTGCGCCGATGCGCGCCAACATCCTGTCCAACCACCGGCGGGTGCCGCCCTTTGGCCTGGCAGGCGGCGCACCCGGCGGGCTCGGCCGCAACCGGGTCGAGCGCGCCGACGGCACCGTCGAAACGCTGGGCGCGACGGCGGGGGTGGACATGGGGC
>CAXTVB010000067.1:5242-11660 GCA_964247555.1 uncultured Sphingomonas sp.
CGGTTCTCCTTGCGGGGTTCCCTCTGCGGTTCCAACCGGGGCTCGTCGCCGCCGCGACCCGGCTGGCGACCGGGCTCGCCGCGGGGCTTTCGCCGCTGGCGATCCTGGCGGCGTTCGGGAAGGCGTTCAACGCGAACCGGTTCGTCACCGTCGTCTATATCGTGCTGCCGGTGATCGGCCTGCTCGAACGCCATGGGCTGCAATCGCGTGCGCGCAACGCGGTTACGGCGATGAAGGGAGCAACGGTCGGGCGGTTGCTGATGGGCTACATGCTCTTCCGCCAGCTCACCTCGGCGCTGGGCCTCATCTCGATCGCCGGCCCGGCGCAGACCGTGCGCCCGCTGCTGGCCCCCATGGCGCGCGCCGCGGCGGCGCGACAAGGGCTGGCGGAGGGCGGCGACGCGGTCCCGGCGCTGGCGGCGGCGACGGACAATATCGGGCTGTTCTTCGGCGAGGACATCTTCCTCGCCATCGGATCGATCCTGCTGATGAAAGGCGTGCTGGAGGGATATGGCATCGTCCTCCAGCCGCTAGACCTGTCGGTCTGGGCGATCCCCAGCGCGGTAGCGGCGTTCGCGATCCACGGAACGCGGTTGTGGCTGTTCGATCGGCGATTGGCGCGGAGGCGATGATCGGCAGCGGCTTCGTCTATGCGGTCGCCGGGCTGACCTTCCTGGCGTTTGCGGGATTGACCGCGGCGGACAGCACGCATCCGAAACGCTGGGGCAACACCGCCTTCTACCTGTTGCTGGCGTTCAGTTTCCTGGCAGGCGACCGGATCGGCGATATCGGCAACGGCGTGCTGGTACTGGGCCTCGTCGCGATCGCGGGAACGGGCGCGATGGGGCGCGGCCGGCCGGACGCGGGCAAGCGGCCGCCCGCCGACGCCCGCATATTCGTCGCGGCGCTCGTCGTGCCGGCGGTCGCGCTGGCGGGAACGTTGCTGTTTCGCTGGATGCCCGTAGCGGTCGATCCCAAGCAGGCGACGCTGGTCGCGCTCACCCTCGGCGTGCTGCTCGCGCTCGCGCTCGGCTATGTTTGGTTCCGGCCGCGCCCGGCGACACCGTTCGTCGAGGGCGTACGGCTGATGGACGCGATCGGCTGGGCGGCGATCCTGCCGCAGATGCTCGCCAGCCTGGGCGCGGTGTTCGCGCTGGCGGGCGTCGGAGAGGTCGTGGGAGGCTTTGCGAGCGATGCGATCCCGAACGGCAGCCTAGTGGGCGCGGTGCTGGCCTATGCGCTGGGCATGGCGCTCTTCACGATCCTGATGGGCAACGCCTTCGCCGCCTTCCCCGTCATTACCGCAGCGATCGGCATCCCGCTGCTGATCCATCAGCATCACGGCAACCCCGCGATCGTCGCCGCGGTCGGGATGCTGTCGGGGTTCTGCGGCACGCTGCTGACGCCGATGGCGGCGAATTTCAATCTGGTGCCGGCCGCGCTGCTGGAGCTGCGCGACCGTTATGCCGTCATCCGCGCGCAGGCCCCGACGGCGATCCCGCTGCTCGGCTTCAACATCGCGCTGTTATACTGGATGGGATTTCGATGATCCTCGACGAAGCGACCGCGCGGCGGTTCTCGGCGCTTACGCTCGGCCATCTCGGGCAGCGTTGGCCGTTCAAGCTGGACCTGATCCTGACCGGGCCGGACGATCTGGTCGCGCCCGATATCCTGCACCCGATCTTCCACGGCAGTTTCGACTGGCACAGCTGCGTGCATGGCTGGTGGCAGGTGATGCGGCTTGCGCGGGCCTTTCCGGACATGCCCGAGGCCGCCGACATTCGCGCGCGCGCCGATGCGATGCTGGTGCCGGACAAGGTCGCAGGCGAACTGGCCCGACTCGACCGGCCTTTCTCCGGTGGGTTCGAGCGACCCTATGGCTGGGGCTGGCTATTGGCGCTGCACCATGAGCTGACCTTACACGCGGACACGCGCCGGGCCGCGGCGGTCGAACCGTTGGCGCGCGCGTTCGCGGCGCGGTTCGTGGCGTATCTGCCGCGGCTGACCTATCCGATTCGCAGCGGCGGGCATTCCAACACCGCCTTCGCGCTGATCCATGCGCATCGCTGGGCGCAGGCGCACGATCCTGCGCTGTGGGCGCTGATCGAGACGCGCGCGCGCGACTGGTATGGTGCGGACCGCGCAGCCCAAGCCTGGGAGCCGGGCGGCGACGATTTCCTGTCGCCCACGCTGGTCGAGGCCGTGCTGATGGCGCGCGTGCTGGGGAATGAATTCCCGGCCTGGTTCGACGCCTTCCTGCCCGACGCCGCGACCGGACGACCGGTGTCGCTGTTCACCCCCGCGCATGTTTCCGATCGCAGCGACGGGACGATCGCGCATCTCGACGGGGTCAATCTTTCGCGTGCCTGGTGCTGGCGCACCCTCGCCGCGGCGCTGCCCGACCACCCGGTCGCCGGCCCGGCGCGCAGGACGGCGGACGCGCACCTCGCCGCCAGCCTGGCGCATATCGCGGACGATTACATGGGCACGCACTGGCTCGCCAGCTTCGCATTGCTGGCGTTGCTGGCCGGCTAGGGCCGTTGGAACGCCCAGCGCAGCGTGCCGGCCAGCGCGCGCGTGCCGGTGCGGGCCAAAGCGCGGCCGACCAGCGGGGCAGGGAAGCCGTGCATCCTGCGCGCCCAGTCCGGCAACAGGTCGATCGCCGCACTGCCGAGGAGCTGCTGTGCCGATGCGATGACCGGGTTCGCCGTGCGCTGGCGAAGGACCAGGGCCGCGACCTCGCGCGTGCGGCGGTCGGCGGCGAGCCGCGGGCGCATGTCCGCGATCAGCTTCGCGGCGGCGCGGGCATCGTACGGCACGGGATCGGCCCCCAGCGCCGCGCCGACCTCCGCCATTTCCGCGAAATACCGGTCTTGGTCCGCCGCCGACATCCCCGGTTCGCCATAACGCCGCCAGGCCGCAAGGAAGCTGGTCGTCTCGGTCACATGCACCCACGCCAACGCCGCCGGATCGTTGGCGCGGTAGGGCGTGCCGTCGGGCAGGGTCCCGCCGACCGCGTCGTGGATCCGCCGCACCCGCGCGATCGCCGCCTCCGCATCGGGCCGGCCGGCATAGGTGGTCGTCGCGATGAACCGCGCGGTGCGGCGCAACCGGCCGTGCATGTCATTGCGGAAATTCGAATGATCCCACACCCCCGCCAGCACCTCGGGCATCAGCATCTGGAGCAACAGGCTCGACACGCCGCCCACCATCATCGAACCGACATCGCCGTGCACGCGCCACGCGACCGCGTTCGGACCGAACAGCCCGCCCGGTTGCCGCATCACCGGTTTTTCACCACGGGCGGAATCGTTGAACAGGTCGACGACCGTACCCGCGATCCGGCGGCGCAGCGGTTCCGCCAGCAGGCGAATCGGACCGGGCGTCATGTCGGACAATGCGAAGCGGGCGGCATGCCGCAGACATGAGGCGGCGGTGCGATTTGGCAATGGGCGCGGCCGAATTAAGGCCGTTCGCTCTATCGATGCGCCCCGCCGCAAAATGTCGCTAGCGGAACTGCGATCGTCAGCATGGGTTCAGCCGACAGCGTGTAGCAACACTCCATCGCAATCGGGACTATCATCATGAACGCTTCGACGATGACCTTGCTGGGCCGCGCAGTCACTGCGGCAACACTCGCCGCCAGCACCATGCTGTCGACGGCCGCGGTCGCCCAAGCCTATCCGCAACCCGCACCACAGCAGGGCGGCTATTATGGCGACGAGCCGCAGAACGATCAGCAGCAGCCCTATAACGGTCAGCCGCAATATAACGGTCAGCCCGCGTATCACGGCCAGCCCCAGTATAACGGTCAGCCGCAGTATAACGGGCAGCCGCAGTATAACGGGCAGCCGCAGTATAACGGGCAGCCCCAGTATAACGGGCAACCGCAGTATAACGGGCAGCCCGCGTACAACGCGCAATCCCAGTATAACAACCGGCCGCAGAACGGCTACGACGAGGTCGCGGACGCGAACCGGAATTCGCCGCCGCCGCCGATGCCCGATGGGTATGACGGATCGCAACTGCCGCCGCCGCCCCCCGGCTATCGGCCCGATCCCGCGTACGGCGACCAGTCCGCGCAGGACCGCCGCTACGAAGCCTATGCCGAGGATTGGTCGCAGCGTTATTGCACCAAGGCGCGCAGCAATGCGGGTGCGGGCGCGGTGATCGGCGGGCTGTTCGGCGCGCTGCTCGGGTCAAGCGTCAGCGGTCGCCACGATCGCGGGACCGGCGCACTGGTCGGCGGGCTGGCGGGTGCGGCTGGCGGTGCGGTCGTCGGTGGCAGCACCGCAGGCGAGACCAGCCCCGGTTGCCCCCCAGGCTATGTCGTCCGCGGCGGCGCGCCCGCCTTCGTGTTCGCGGCGGACAATGGGCCATATTATTATGCGGCGCCCGAATGGTATCGGCCCTGGTTCTTCTACGAGGGTCGCTGGACGTACCGGCCCTATCCGTACCACACCTATTACTACCGCAACTACGGCTATGGCCGCGGATACGGGTATGGACGTGGTGGATATGGTCGCGGCGGACGCCGCCATTATTGATCGCGGTTGACGAGCGGGGACGTCAGGTCAGCGACGTCCCCGTGATCGTCAGGAACAGCCAGTAGAGCGAGCCGGACAGCAGCATCGCGACGGGCAGCGTCAGCACCCAGGCCGACACGATCCGCGCGATCGTCCCGCCTTGCAGACCCTGCCCGTTCGCGACCGCCGATCCGGCGATACCCGACGACAGGATATGCGTCGTCGACACGGGCAATCCGCCCCATTCCGCCGCCAAAATGGTGGCCGCGGCGGTCAGTTCGGCGGAGGCGCCCATCGCATAGGTCAAATGCTTCTTGCCGATGCCTTCGCCGACCGTGACGACGATCCGCTTCCACCCGACCATCGTGCCGAGCCCGAGCGCGATCGCGACGACGATCTTCACCCATAAAGGTATGTAGCGGGTGCCGCTCTCCAGCTTGCCGGCGAACGCCTTCATCGGCGCGGCCTGGGCATCGGCGATCTTGTCCTTGTCCTTCGTCGCCATGCGAAGCGCGTCGAGTTCCAGATACATGTCGTTGCGCATGTTGGGCGTGGCCGCCGCCGGCACCGCCGCGATCGAGCCGTACGACGATACGCGCTGCGACAATTCCTGCGCCATCGCCGCCATCGCGCCATAAACCGCTGGCGTGTGCGTCTCGCGCTTCTGCAGGGCATCGCGCAGCACGATGCGCGCATCGCCGATCGGGGTGAGCGCCGCCGTCCCCGATTGGTGCAATAGAGCAGTCCGCGCCGCGCCCGCGCTCTGCACGAAGGCCGGGGTCGCGCTGTCCGCCATCGTGCGGTTGAGCGCATAGGCGGTCGGCGCGACGCCGATCAGGATCAGCATGATGAGACCCATGCCCTTTTGCCCGTCGTTTCCGCCGTGCGCGAAGCTGACCGCGGTGCAGGTGAAGATCAACAGCGCGCGGATGCCCTTGGGCGGCGGTGCGTCGCCATCGGGTTCCTTGTACAGCTTCGGATTGTGGATCAGCGCCTTCATGACGAAGAACAGGGCCAGCGCGCCGAAAAATCCCATCAGCGGGCTGATCAGCAACGCGGACAGGATCTTGGTCGCCTGGCTCCAATCGACGCCCGACGTGCCGCCGCGTCCGCTCGACAATAATTGGTTTGCCAGCCCGACGCCGAGGATCGACCCGATCAGCGCATGGCTGGAACTGTTGGGAATGCCGAAATACCAGGTGAGGAGGTTCCACAGCAATGCCGCGATCAGCAGCGCGAAGATCATCGCATAGCCCGCGGTCGATCCGACGTTGAGGATCAGCTCCACCGGCAGCAGGGTGACGATCGAGTAGGCGACCGCGCCCGACGACAGCAGCACCCCGGTGAAATTCCAGAAGCCCGACCACATGACAGCGACGGGCGGAGTCAGCGAGTTGGTGTAGATGACGGTCGCGACCGCGTTGGCGGTGTCGTGGAAGCCGTTGACGAATTCGAACGCCAGCGCGACCAGCAGCGCGAGGCCGAGGAATGCGAACGCGCCGAGCGCCAGCGGCTCGCCGGCATGGCGCGTCTCCGCGAAGATCTGCCACGCCGCGAACGCGATTCCGCCGGCCAGGAACACGAAGAACGCGGTCTTCGCGGCGGGATGCGCCGGGTGGTCGAAGCGACCGGCATGGCTGGTGGCGGCAGGCGCCATGGGAATGCTGGCCATCGGTCGATCCTCGCTAAGACTCGCGAAACGGGCGAATGTCGGGCGCGAGGATCGTTCGCAATTGTGACCGGGTGATGACTCGGCGAACGGCAAGCGATCAGCCGGCAGGGTCCTTCGACGCCGTGCCCGCGGCCGCCAGCCTCGCCGCGTGCCAGCCGACATGCTCCGCAAGTAAGGTCGACACGAAATAATAGCTGTGGGCGTAGCCCGCCTGCATTCT
>CAXTVB010000068.1:0-11629 GCA_964247555.1 uncultured Sphingomonas sp.
CAGGGCAGCGCGTGGATGCCCTCGCGGATCAGATAGGCGGGCGGGCGCATGTTGACGACTTCCGCCGCGCCCGGATAGCCGATCGGCCCGGCGCCACGCATGAACAACAGGGTCGCCGGCGTGATCCCCAGCAACGGGTCGTCGATCCGGTGATGATAATCCTCCGGTCCGTCGAACACGACGGCGGGGCCCTCGAACGCCTCGGGATCGTCGGGGTTCGACAGATAGCGATCGCGGAATTCCGGGCCGATCACACTCGTCTTCATGATCGCGGCGTCGAACAGATTGCCCTTCAGCACGATGAAGCCGGCATCCTCGACCAGCGGGGTCTCGAACGGGCGGATCACGCGTTCGTCCTCGATCGTCGCGTCGCGGCAATTGTCGCCCATCGTACGGCCGTTGACCGTCATCGCGCCCTCGTGGATCAGGCCGTGGCGCATCAGCTGAGCGACGACCGCCGGCACGCCCCCGGCGCGGTAGTAATCCTCGCCCAGATACTCGCCCGCGGGCTGGAGATTGACGAGCAAAGGGACGTGGTGGCCATGCGCCTGCCAGTCGTCGAGGTGCAGGTCCGCGCCGACATGCCGCGCGATCGCGGCGAGATGGATCGGCGCGTTGGTCGATCCCCCGATCGCCGAATTGACGACGATCGCATTCAGGAACGCCTCGCGCGTCAGGATGTCGGAGGGTTTCAGGTCTTCGGCGACCATCGCGACGATCCGCTTGCCGGTCTCGTAGGCGACCTCCTGCCGATCCCGGTAAGGTGCTGGAATCGCCGCCGATCCCGGCAGCATCATGCCCAGCGCCTCGGCCAGGCTGTTCATCGTCGTCGCGGTGCCCATCGTGTTGCAATAGCCGGTCGAGGGCGCGGACGAGGCGACGAGCTTGATGAAGCCGGCGGCGTCGATCTCGCCGGCTGCCATCATCTCGCGCGCCTTCCACACGATCGTCCCCGACCCGGTCCGCTCGCCCTTGTGCCAGCCGTTCAGCATCGGACCGACCGACAACGCGATCGCGGGAATGTCCACCGTCGCCGCCGCCATCAGGCACGCGGGCGTGGTCTTGTCGCACCCCGTCGTCAGCACGACGCCGTCGAGCGGATATCCGTACAGCAGTTCGACCAGCCCGAGATACGCAAGGTTGCGGTCGAGCCCCGCGGTCGGGCGCTTGCCGGTTTCCTGGATCGGGTGGACCGGAAATTCGATCGCGATGCCGCCCGCCTCGCGAATGCCTTCGCGGACGCGTTCGGCAAGCACCAGATGGTGCCGATTGCACGGCGACAGGTCGGACCCCGTCTGCGCGATGCCGATGATCGGCTTGCCCGATTGCAGTTCGGCCAGGCTGAGCCCGAAGTTCAGATACCGTTCGAGATACAGCGCGGTCATGTCGATATTGGCGGGATTGTCGAACCACGCGCGGCTGCGCAGCGGGGGAGTAGATGGACCGTCGGTCATGCGAATGTTCCGATAAGGGATCAGCGGGCGCCGATCGAGAAGCGATAGACGATGATGTTGCGATAGGTCTGGCCGGGGTCCAGCCGCGCCGATCCGAAAGCCGGCTGGTTGGGTGTGTCCGGAAACACCTGCGGCTCCAGCGCGAGGCCGTCGCCCTGGCGGTAGGCATGGCCCGATTTGCCGACCGCCGTACCGTCGAGGAAGTTGCCGGTGTAGACCTGCACGCCGGGCTGGTTCGACAGGACCTCCATCACCCGCCCGGTCGAGGGCTCCGCGACACGCGCCTGCAACCGGGGCGCGGTCGACACGTCGCGGGCGATCACGTAATTCTCGTCATAGCCCTGGCCGAACCGGATCTGGTCGTCGCCGGCGTCGCGGATGCGTGCGCCGATCACGGTCGGCCGGCGAAAGTCGAGCGGCGTGCCGGCGACCGGCCGCAGCGCACCGGTCGGGATCAGCGTCCGGTCGACCGGCGTGGTGGTATCGGCGGGTATCGTCATGACCGCGTCATAGACCGACCGCCCCGCGGCCTCGCCCGACAGGTTCCAGAAACTATGGTTGGTGATGTTGACGATCGTCGGTTTGCTGGTCGTCGCCTTGTATTCGACCGACAGGGCATTGTGGTCGTCCAACGTATAGGTCGCGGTGACGCTCAGCGCGCCGGGATAACCCTCCTCCCCGTCCGCGCTGGTATAGGCGAGCGTCACATGCGCGCCCGCGGGACCGCCCGACGCCTCGACGATTCGCCACAAATGCTTGTCGAACCCGTGCAGCCCGCCGTGCAGCGCGTTGGTCTTGTCGTTGAGCGGCAGTCGATACGCCTTGCCGTCCAGCGTGAACCGCCCGCCGCGGATGCGATTGGCATAGCGCCCGACGGTCGCGCCGAAATAATTGGGCGCGGTCAGATACCCCTGCATATCGGCATAGCCCAGCACGACGTCCGCCGCCTTTCCGGCACGATCGGGCACCTCCACCGATTGCAGGATCGCGCCCCAGCTGATGACCCGTACCCGCATGCCGTGCGCGTTCGCCAGCGTCACCGCCTCGACCGGCTGCCCGTCGGCGGTGCTGCCGAAGGCCGCGCGCGTCGCGGTGACGTCGGCGGCGATCGCGCCGGCGGGGAACAGGGCGGCGGACAGTGCGACGACACCCGAAAGCCTCAATATCATGGATCGCCGCGCCCCGTTCGATCGATATGCCATCTCAAACCTCTCCGCGCCGTCCCTATGTCGCGCCCGCGGCGATTGACGGCTGTCGGCCATTCCTTATGCTCTGACAAAAATACGCGCAACCGTCTCCGGTAGACGGTGCCCGTCACGCAGAGGATCGCTCATCATGGCTCTACCGGCCCCTTCGTTCGCCACCACCGACGCCAACCCCGCCGATGCAAGCCCGTTGCCGCGTTCGGGACGCTCGGCGCTGACCCTGCTTGCCAGCCTGTTCTTCATGTGGGGCTTCATCACCGTCATCAACGGGACGCTGCTGCCGCATCTGCGAAGCGTGTTCGAGCTCAGCTACTTCCAGGCGACGCTGGTCGAGGGGGTGTGGTTCATCGCCTATTTCTTCGCGTCCATCCCGTCGGCGAAACTGATCGAGCGGATCGGCTACCAGAAATCGCTGGTGACGGGCCTCGCGATCATGGCGGCGGGCGCGCTGGGCATGACGGTGGCGGCCAGCCTGCCGTCCTTCGGCGTGACGTTGGTCATGCTGTTCGTGATCGCCAGCGGGATCACGCTGCTGCAGGTCGCGGCCAATCCCTATGTCGCGGTCGTCGGGCCGGCCGAAACCGCCTCGTCGCGGCTGAACCTGGTGCAGGCGATGAATTCGGCGGGCACCATGCTGGCGCCGCTGTTCGGCGCGTTCCTGATCCTCGGCCGGTCCAAGGGCGGCACCGCGGTCCGCGGCACCGTGCTGACGCCCGCGGAACGGCTCGCGGATGCGCATTCGGTGGTGCTGCCCTATGCGCTGGTCGCGATCGTCCTGGCGGTGCTGGCGATCGTGATCGCGCGCTTCCCGCTGCCCGCGATGGGCGCGGCGACGACGCGGCTGGCGCGCGAGGAGCGCCGCCACCATTCGCTGTGGAAGCACCGCAACCTGGTCTTCGGCATCCCCGCCATCTTCATCTACCTGGTCGCCGAGATCGGCGTCGGGAACTTGTTCGTCAGCTTCATCAGCCAGCCCGAAATCGGCAACATGACGACCGAGCGCGCGGGCCGGTATCTGACGCTCCTGTGGGGCGGGATGATGGTCGGCCGCTTCGTCGGATCCGCGATCATGCAGCGGTTCGATGCCGCCCGCGTCCTCGCCGCCTTCTCGATCGGGGCGTTCGTTTTCATGCTGGTGACGGTCTTCACCACCGGGCCGGTGGCGATGTGGGCGCTGATCCTGGTCGGGCTGTTCCATTCGATCATGTTCCCGACGATCTTCACGCTGGGTATCCGCGGGCTCGGCCCGCTGACCGAGGAAGGATCGGGGCTGCTCATCATGGCGATCGCCGGGGGTGCGCTGGTGCCGTTGCAGGGCAAGCTGGCCGACAGCGTGGGGCTCCAGCCCTCGTTCCTGGTGACCGCCGCGTGCGAGATCTACATCCTGTTCTACGCCCTGTGGGGCAGCCGCCCGACCCCGATCGCACCACCGGTCGATTAGTCGAACATATTGACGCTGAGCGCCGGGCACCTCTACGCTCGAGTGGAATAGACCGGAGAGGAACGACATGCGCCTACAGACCCGCCTCCTCGCGTGCGCGCTGCTGACGGCGACCGCGAGCGTCCCGGTGCCGGTGACGGCGCAGACGACCGACGGCGCGACGGTGACGGTGCATGCCGACCGGCCGGGACCGGTGATGAACCGCCAGGTCTTCGGCCAGTTCGCCGAGCATCTGGGCCACGGCATCTATGGCGGCATCTGGGTCGGGGAGAAATCGTCGGTGCCCAACGACCATGGCTATCGCCGCGACGTGCTCGACGCGTTGCGCGCGATCAAGGTGCCGGTGGTGCGCTGGCCGGGCGGGTGCTTCGCGGACGAATATCATTGGCGCGACGGCGTCGGTCCGCGGGCCAAGCGGCCGGTGAAGGTCAACACCAACTGGGGCGGCGTGAACGAGGACAATGCGTTCGGCACGCAGGAATATATGGGCTTCGTCGAGCGGCTGGGCGCGGAAGCCTATGTCTCCGCCAATGTCGGCAGCGCGGCGCCCAGCGAAACCGCGCAATGGGTCGAGTATCTGACCTCCCCCACCGGATCGACGCTGGCGAAGGAGCGCGCGGCGAACGGCCACCCGGCGCCGTTCCCCGTCCGCTATCTCGGCATCGGCAACGAATTATGGGGCTGCGGCGGCAATATGCGCGCGGACTATGCGGCGGACGAAACCAATCGCTACGCCCAGTTCGCCAAGGCCGGCACCGGCAAGATGCTGAAGATCGCGAGCGGTCCGAACGATTCGGACTATGCGTGGACCGACACGATGATGCGGGTGGCGGGCAAGAATATCGACGGAATGTCGCTCCATTACTACACCCGCCCGCGCGAGGCGCGCTGGGAGGACAAGGGGCCGGCGGTCGGTTTTTCCGAACATGAATGGGCGACCACCATGCAGCATACGCTGCGCATGGAGGAGTTCGTGACCAAGCATTCGGCGATCATGGACAAATATGATCCCGAAAAGCGGATCTGGCTGGCGGTCGACGAATGGGGCACCTGGTACGACCCCGCGCCCGGCAGCAATCCCGGGTTCCTGGTGCAGCAGAACAGCGTGCGCGACGCGGTCGTCGCCGGGCTGAACCTGAACATCTTCGCGCATCACGCCGACCGGGTGAAGATGGCGGCGATCGCGCAGATGGTGAACGTACTGCAGGCGATGCTGCTGACCGACGGCAACAAGATGGTGAAGACCCCGACCTATTGGGTGTTCGATCTGTACAAGCCCTGGATGGACGCGACGACCTTGCCCGTCGAGCTGACGTCGCCCTGGTATCACGAGGCGGAGGTCGCGGTACCCGCGGTCAGCGTGTCGGCGGTGCGCGACGCGAGCGGTCAGGTTCATGTCGCGCTCGTCAATCTCGACCCGCGCCGCGCGATCCCCGTGTCCCTCGCGCTGGCCGGCGTTCAGGCGAGCGCGGTCACCGGGCGGATCGTGACGGGCGCGACGATGGACGCGCATAACGACTTCGATGCGCCCGACACCGTCCGACCGACCGCGTTCACGGGCGCGCAGGCCACGGGCGGCACCGTCGCCGCGACGCTGCCGCCGATGTCGGTCGTGGTCCTCGACCTGCGCTGATCGGAAGGACCGGAAGACCGCGAAGGCCAGGAGGACATAAGCCATGCGCGCGACGACGAAGATGGCGGCGATGGCCGCGCTGGCGATGTCGGCCGTGGCCCAGGCCGGGCCCGTCGATCCGCTGGCCCCCACCGGCCGCTGGAGCGCGAACACCCGCGGCGAAGCGGCGGTGCCGCCGATGGGGTGGAATTCGTGGAATGCCTTCGGCACCGACGTCAGCGAGGACAAGGTGCTTGCCTCCGCCGAGATCATCGCGCGGTCGGGCTTGCAGGCGAAAGGCTATCGCTACGTCGATATCGACGATGGCTGGTGGCTGAAGCGACGGCAGGGCGACGGACGCGTCCTGATCCGTACCGCGAATTTCCCCTCCGCGATCGTGCCCGGTGGCGATCCCAGCTTCCGCCCGCTGACCGATCGGCTCCACGCGATGGGGTTCCGGGCGGGCATCTACAGCGATATCGGCCGCAATTCGTGCGGGCAGGTGTTCTCGGCGAACGCGCCCAACCAGCCCGAGGGCAACGTCGCCGAGCGCGAGATCGGGCTGTACGGCCATGTCGATCAGGACATCCGGTTGTACTTCGCCGATTGGGGCTTCGACCTCATCAAGGTCGACGGGTGCGGCATTCGCGGCCTCCCGGCGACCAACCCGGCGGTGATCGCGGGCAAATACCGCGTCTTCCCGCCGATCGACGAAGCCGAATCGCTGGCGCGCACCGATGTCGGCGCGGTCCGCGCGCTGTTCGCCGGGGTCGCGGACGCGCTCGCGCGGTACAATCCGGACGGGCATTATCTGTTTTCGATCTGTCTGTGGGGATCGGCGGATGTCCGCACCTGGGGCAAGGATCTGGGCGGCATATCGCGCACCAGCGAGGATATCTCGCCGATCTGGGGGCGCCTGCTCCACAATCTGGATTCGGTGTCGCGCCGGTCGCTCTACGCGCATCCGGGATCGTGGAACGACCCCGACATGCTGTACATCGGCAGCGGCGATTTCGACGACCATCACATGACCGAGGCGCGGTCGCACTTCGCCTTGTGGGCGATGGAGAATGCGCCGCTGTTCATCGGCTACGACCTGCGCAAGGCGTCGCCCGCGCTGATCGACCTGCTCGGCAATCGGCGGATCATCGCACTCGACCAGGATCCCGCGGGCAACCAGGCGACGCTGGCGTTCGACAGCGACGATGTGCAGTTCTTCGTGAAGACCTTGGCGAATGGGCAGAAGGCGATCGCGCTGTTCAACCGCGGCAGCGGCGCGGCCGACGCGACGCTGACTGCGGACCAGCTGGCGTTCACCGACACCGCGGACGTGGCGCTGACCGATCTGTGGACCGGCGAACGGTCCAGCTTCCGCAAGGAACGCAGCGTCCACCTCGCCCCCCGCCAGACGGCGATCTTTACCGCCAGCGGTACGCGGCAACTGGCGGACGGGCTGTATTTGTCCGAACAGCCGGGCAGCGTGAACCCGGCGGTGGACGGCGTCGAGACGCCCCAACCCGACCCCCTCGTCCACCGCGCGCCATCGGCCTGGACGGGCACGCACGGATCGGGCGACTTCCCGCGCTATGGCGGCTGGGGCGGCGCGCGGGTGGACCGGACGCCTTACGACCAGCCGATGCAGGTGGCGGGGCGTGCGCTGGATCGCGGCATCGGCGTCCTCGCCAATTCGCGGCTGGAGGTGCGCAACGCCGGCTATCGCCGATTCCGCACGCTCGTGGGCGTCGACGATTCCGCGATCGACCGGCAGCGCGGCGTCACGTTCCTCGTCTATGGCGACGGACACCTGCTCGCGCGATCGCGTCCGGCGCGGACGGGTACGGCGGCGCAGGAACTGACGGCCGACGTTTCGGGCGTCCGCATCGTCGAACTGGTCGCACGCAGCCCGGGGCCGGGCGGATCGCGGGTGTCGGTCGATTGGGGAGAGGCGGCGCTGCTCCGCTAGCCTTCCATCGCGCTGCGCGTATCCTCGAGCGCGAGTTCGACCAGCGCCTTCATCGCCCCGCTCGCCGCCTCGACATTGCCCGCCGCAATCTCGTCGAACACGCGGACATGGTCGGGGATCGGGTCCCGCGGCAGGGCGCGCAGGCGTTGTTTGTAATGCGTCGTCCAGTTCACCGCCGCACCGATCGAGGCACTCAACACCACCATCGCATCGTTGCGCGTCGCGCGAAGCAGCGCGTCGTGGAAATCCCGGTCGGCCTGCCGCCCCTGATCGGTCGCCAACGTGAAGCGCCGCATGCCGGACAATGCATCGCGCATCCGCTTGAGGTCAGCCTTGTCGCGTCGCGCCGCCGCCAGCGCCGCCGCGGCGGGTTCGATCACGAGCCGCAGCTCGAACAGGCTGCGCACCAATTGGGGATCGGGCTCGCCGGCAAAGGCCCAGGCCAGCACATCGGGATCCAGCAGGTTCCAGCGTTCCCGCGGCAGCACCCGGGTGCCCGCCTTCGGTCGGCTTTCGACGAGGCCCTTCGCGGTGAGCACCTGGATCGCCTCGCGGTACGCGCCGCGCGAGACGTCCAGCGCTTCGGCAAAGGCGATCTCGCCGAACAGCGTCTCGCCCGGCGCATATTGGCCCGACAGGATGGCGATGCCCAGTTTATGCGCCACCGCACCGCGCAATCGCCGTCCGGTCGATCGCGGCACGACGGTACCGAGTGCCGGCTCGGCCACGACGTCAACGGTATCGGAACTCGGGGCGACGGACACGTCCGATGCGTATCAGTCCGCAGGGTCGCGTGGAACCCGTTTCCGTCGGCGATGCGTTCATGTCGGACATTTGCAGCATTGTCCTCGCCCGCTTTGGACCTTAACGGACAGCTGTCTTTCGCTCGGGAACCTCAATCATGACCACCAGCTTCCTCATCGGCGCTCGGGAGGTTTCGCGGCCCGATCTGTTCCAGGCCGTCGACCCCGCCACGGGCAGCATCATCGCCCCCGATTTCGCGGTAGCGACCGAGGCGGACGTCGCGGACGCCTGCGCACTGGCCGATGCCGCGTTCGACGCATTCCGGGAAATTGCGCCGGAGGCCCGTGCCCAGTTCCTGGAAGCGACCGCCGCCAATATCGATGCGCTGGGCGACGACCTGGTCGAACGCGCGATGACGGAGAGCGGGCTGCCGCGCGCCCGGCTGACCGGCGAGCGCGGTCGGACGACCGGACAGCTGCGGCTGTTCGCGCGTGTCCTGCGCGAGGGGCATTGGGCCGGCGTCACGCTCGACCCGCCGCTGCCCGACCGCGTGCCGCTGCCGCGCAGCGACCTGCGCCTGCGCCGCATCGCGATCGGCCCGGTCGCGGTGTTCGGCGCATCGAATTTCCCGCTCGCCTTCTCGGTCGCCGGCGGGGACACGGCGGCGGCGCTGGCCGCCGGATGCCCGGTCGTGGTGAAGGCGCACCCCGCCCATCCCGGCACGTCGATCATGGTCGGCAAGGCCATTCGCGACGCCGTTACATCGTGCGGCCTGCCCGAGGGCGTGTTCTCGATGGTGCAAGGACCGGCGAATGCGCTCGGCGCGGCGCTGGTCGCCGACCCGCGGATCAAGGCGGTGGGCTTCACCGGCTCGCGCGCCGGCGGCCTCGCGCTCGCGGCGATCGCCGCCGCCCGGCCCGAACCGATCCCGGTCTATGCCGAGATGTCGAGCGTCAACCCGGTGCTGCTGTTCCCCGCCGCGCTCGCCGCGCGTGCGGAGGCGCTGGGCAAGGCCTATGTCGCTTCGCTGACGATGGGTGCGGGGCAGTTCTGTACCAATCCCGGGATCGTGCTGGCGGTGGGTGGGCCCGATCTCGACCGGTTCGTCGCCGCCGCGACCGATGCGCTGGCCGCGGCGCAGCCGCAGGTGATGCTGACGCCCGGTATCCACGGTGCCTATGAAAAGGGCGTCGCGACGCTCGCCGCCGAGCCGGCGGTGACGACCTTGGCGCAAGGTGCCGAGGGTACGGGCGCGACCGGCTGCGCGCTGGGGCGCGCGGCGCTGTTCGCGACCACCGGCGCCGCGTTCCAGGCGAATCCCGCGCTGGCGGACGAGGTGTTCGGCGCGTCGTCGATCGTGGTCCGCTGCGCATCGGCGGACGAATTGGCCGCGGTTCTGGCGGGCATGGAGGGGCAGCTGACCGCGACGTTGCACATCGACGCCGCCGATCATGACGCCGCGCGCGCGTTGCTGCCGGTGCTGGAGCGCAAGGTCGGGCGCATCCTCGCCAATGGCTGGCCGACCGGTGTCGAGGTCAGCCACGCGATGGTGCATGGCGGGCCCTTCCCCGCCACCACCGACCCCCGCACGACATCGGTCGGCGCCGGTGCCATCGACCGGTTCCTGCGCCCCGTCTGCTATCAGGACTTGCCCGACGCCCTGCTGCCGGCCGCGCTGCGCGATGCCAACCCGCTGGGACTGCCGCGCTATATGTCCTGACTTGGCGCACGCCCGGCACGCTGGGGGACCAGGGCGATCAGCGCGACGATCGCGAGGCCAAGCACCAGCGAGGCGATGGGGCGGCTGATCGACAGCCCGCCATCGTCGACGGGCTTGTCGAGAAAGTCTCCGACCGTCGCACCCAGCGGCCGCGTCAGGATGAATGCCGCCCAGAACAAGGCGACGCGCGATGTCGTCGTCGTCGCGTACAGGATCGCCAGCAGCAGCAGCGCCAGACCGAACACCGCCGCGCCCCCGAGATAGCCCGCGCCCCCCGTGTCCGCGAGCCAGTCGCCGAGCGCGGTGCCCAGGGTCTGCGAGATGGTGATGGTGGTCCAGTAGAACAGCTCGGCATGCGGTTCGTGGACGCTGTCGACCGATATGGTGCCCAGCGTCGCACGCCAGGCGAATAGCGACAGCACGAGCAGCGCCAGCAGCAACGCCGATCCGCCCGTATAGCCGATGCCCAGCGACCGGGTCGCGAAGTCGGCAAGCGTCGTGCCCGCCGTCGTCGAGGCGATGATCGTCGCCCAATACAGATATGGGTGGAACCGCCGCACGCGGACCTGCACGGCGACCAGCGCGATCAGCGCGACGCCGAAGATCGCGGTGCCGACCAGATACCCCAGCCCCATCGTCATCGTCACTGCATCGCCCGCCGTTTCGCCGAGCGTCGTCGCCAGGATCTTCGCGATCCAGAATATGAGCGTCGCTTCGGGAACCTTGGTCGACGCGGCGGCGATCGGTGCGGACGGTTTCGTCATCTACGATCTGCTCCACCGGTGCGTATAGGGCGCACGACCTATGATATCGGCAGTGCCGCGAGCCGTCGACACATGCCGCGCGGCGCGCCTATCCGGTGGAACGAAACGAGGGACGACGCATGCCGAAACCCAGCCACATTCCCGCCGCGCTCGCCCTGCTGGCGGCCACCGCATGCGTGCCGTCGGGACATATGGCGTATGAACGCGCCGTCGACCCGACATTCGATGCGATCGCCTTCTTCGCCGGCCCCACGCAGGGCGAGGGCGTGCTGCGGATCGCCATGCACCATCCGCAGACGGTGCGGGTCGAGGGGCGCGGCATGGTCCAGGCGGACGGCGGGATCGTGCTGGAACAGGATGTCCGGCGCGGCGATGCTGCGCCGACGCACCGCGTCTGGCACCTGCACCGTGACGCACCGGGCCGCTATGTCGGCACGCTGAGCGACGCGATCGGACCGGTGCGCGGCGAGACATCGGGCAATCGTCTGCATCTCGCCTTCGCGCTGAAGGGTGGGTTGCGCGTGCAGCAATGGCTGTATCTTCGGCCGGGCGGACAGATCGCGCGCAACCGCATGATCGTCGCGAAGTTCGGCGTGCCGGTCGCGAGCCTGGACGAAACCATCACGCGGCAGGCGCCGTAACCGGGTCGGCACGACCGGCCGCGATCCCGCTTGCATGTTCCATATTCGAAGCGTAGATACTGAGCCATATGGTTCAGTGTTTGCC
>CAXTVB010000069.1:0-11620 GCA_964247555.1 uncultured Sphingomonas sp.
CGCAGACCGTGACGTCGATCACCGCCGCGGTCGACGAAACCGCGCTGGCGGCGGATTCCATGTCCTCGACCGTCGCCGCGATCCGCAAGGATACCGAGAATGTGGCGACGGAAATCGACCGGGTCGGCCACGGCTTCGATTCGCTCGATGCGCGGCTGAGCCACCTGCAAGGCAGCGCGAGCGATTTCGTCGCGAAGGTCGCCGCCTAGCGCTCCCCCCGCCACCCGCGCTACAGCGCGGCATGACGATCCTCCTGACCGGTTCCAGCCGCGGCATCGGTGCCGCAACCTTCCATGCGCTGCGCGAGGCGGGGGCGACCGTCATCGGTCACGGAACTGCCAGCGGTATCCCCGCCGATTTCGCGGACCCCGCCGCGCCGCGCGCGCTGTGGGACGTCGCGATCGCCAAGGGCCGCGGGACGATCGACGTGCTGATCAACAATGCCGGGATCTTCGACGCCAACCCGATCGACCGGGACGACGGCGAATGGCTGGCGGCGTGGGACCGTACGATGCAAGTCAACCTGACCGCCGCCGCCGCCCTGTGCCGCCTCGCCATCCTGCATTGGCAGGAACGCGGCGTCGGTGGCCGCATCGTCAACATCGCCAGCCGTGCCGCCTATCGCGGCGATTCGCCCGCCCATTGGCACTATGCGGCGTCCAAGGCGGGAATGGTCGCGATGACCAAGACCATCGCGCGCGGCTATGCCCGTGATGGCATATTGGCCTTCGCGATCTGCCCAGGCTTCACGATGACGGGCATGGCGGAGGACTATCTCGCCAGCCGAGGCGGCGACAAATTGCTCGCCGACATCCCGCTGGGCAAGGTGGCGGACCCGGAAGAGGTCGCCTCGGTCGCCCGCTATTGCGCGCTGGAGGCGCCGGCATCGATGACGGGTGCGGTCATCGACGTGAACGGGGCGTCGTATGTCCGCTGATCGGCCAAGTCCGGTCGGCGGGTCGGCGACCTCTCGGACATCCTGGAAACTCACCCTCCCCTGCACGCGCGCGGAGGCCGAGGCGATCGACGAGGGCGATGGGCTCGATCTCGATCCGATGCCCACGCTGACGACGACCGAGGACGTCGTCGACGATGCCGAACACTGGCGGATCGACGCCTATTTCGAGGACGAGCCGAGCGCAGCGCAGATCGCGGCGATCCGCGCGCTCGTGCCGAGTGCGGGCGATACAGCGCCGACGATCGAGCCGCTGCCCGATGCCGACTGGGTCACGATCAGCCAGTCCGGGCTGGAACCGATCCGCGAGGGACGGTTCGTCGTCCATACCCCGGCCTTCCCGGCGGAAGCGCCAGCCGGCGGTCGGGCGTTCGTCATCGATGCCGGGCAGGCATTCGGGACGGGGCATCACGCGACGACATCCGGGTGCCTCGCGATGCTCGACGCGCTGGCGGATCGCCCATTCGGCAGCGTCATCGATATCGGCACCGGCACCGGGTTGCTCGCCTTCGCCGCGGTGCATCTGTGGCCGGACGCGAGGGTGACCGCGACCGACATCGACCCCCGTGCCATCGCGGTGACGGCGGAGAATGCCGCGCTGAACGCGATCGGCGGGATCGACCTGATCGTCGCGGACGGGGCGCTGGACGATGCGATCATGGCCGGCGCGCCCTACGACCTGATGATCGCGAACATCCTGGCGGGGCCGCTGGTGTCGATGGCACCCGAACTGGCCGCGATCGCCGCACCGGGTGCGACGATCGTGCTGGCGGGGCTGCTGAACACCCAGCGCGCCGAGGTGGTCGCGGCGTTCGCGGCATGCGGATGCGCGCTGGCGGACGTCGACCGAAGGGGGGACTGGTCGATCCTGCGGCTGGAGGCGGGCGCGACGCGCTTCGTGGCGGCTGGCCCGTTCGATCCCAAAGGCCGCGACGGGTGGGCGCTGGATATCTGACACGCCCCCCGTTCTCCTGCGGCCAATCAGCCGTGCTTCGCCATCGCATAGGCTTGCGTCCCGCGCGTCAGCAGGACGTCGTCCGGTTCCACCGACGCCACGGGCACGTCGGGCAGCATCTTCAGCTCGGCGTATAGCGGCGCGAAGTCCGTCTCCACCGTCAGGCGCAGCAGCTCGTCGAAGCTGGGGATCACGAAATAATTCTGCTGGAAATCGTCGATCCGGTACTCCGTCCGCATCACCCGCGCGAGATCGAAGGCGATCCGGTTCGGCGACGGATCGTCCAGCGCGAACCGGCTTTCGGCGAAGCTGGACACGATGCCCGACCCGTAGATCCGCAGGCCCTCCGGCTCCGCGATCAGCCCGAACTCGACCGTGTACCAGTAGAGCCGCCCGAGATACTTCAGCGCATCGAGCCCCAGAGCGCGCTGCCCGCCGCGACCATAGGCGGCGAGGTAGTCCGCGAACACCGGATCGGCGAGCATCGGCACGTGCCCGAACACGTCGTGGAAGACATCGGGTTCCTGAATGTAATCCAGCTGATCGGGCCGGCGGATGAAATTCCCCGCGACGAAGCGTCGGTTCGCCATGTGATCGAAGAACACGTCGTCCGGCACCAATCCCGGCACCGCCACCACCTGCCACCCGGTCAGTCCTGCCAGCCGATCGTTGAGTTCGGCGAAATCGGGAATGCCAGGCTTCGACAGCTTCAACACGTCGAGCCCGCGCAGATACGCGTTCGACGCACGCCCCGGCAGCAGCTTGGCCTGGCGCGCGAACAATATGTCCCAGGTCGCATGCTCTTCGGGCGTATACCGATCCCATTGCTGGTCGATCGTCCAGTCGGGCGCGGCACCGGTTGGCGGAGAATCGAGGACGTGCGTATCTTCGGTCATGGACCGCGTGTAGCATGACCATATGATGACCGGAACGCCGGCCGAGACGATTGCCGCCGGCCGCCGCTGGGCCGGGCGAATGGTCGCGGGGACCGTTTTGATTCTCGGCGTTTATGCCGCGGCGGGTTTGGTCGGCGGGGCGATCCCGGTGAATGCCGGATGGCAACCGCCGGCCAAGGGCGTGCGGGTGTTCGTCGAATCGAACGGCATTCATGTCGCGCTGATCGTGCCGAAGGTCGCGGCCGGCGTCGACTGGCGTGCGTCGGTCCCCGCCGCAGACCTGGCCGACCCCCGCTACGCCGCCTTCGATCACCTGGCGATCGGGTGGGGCGAACGCGCATTCTTCCTAGGGACGCCGACCTGGGCGGACGCCCGGCCGGGACCGATCCTGCGGGCCGCGTTCGGCAGCGACGCGACGCTGGTCCATGTCGAACACGTCCCCCTGCCCGCGCCGTCCGCCGATGTGCGCGCGATCACGCTGCGACCCGAAGAATATCGCCGCCTTGCCGCGTTCGTCCGCGCGAGCATCGTCACGAAGGGCATGCGGCATGCGGGCTACGGGGCGTATGACGTCTTCTACCAAGCACGCGGGCGCTATGATGCGGTGCACGACTGCAACGCATGGGTCGGCGAGGCGCTTCGCGTGGCCGGGGTTAGGATCGGGTGGTGGACGCCGTTTCCGGTGACGGTGCTGGGGTGGTTTTAGGGTTGGCGTGACGGGCAATGGCCACTGCCCAATTGCGGGACGATCGTGGCGGCGGCATGCCCTCCGTTACGAAAACCGTTGCCACTGGGCCCCGGCCTTCGCCGGGGTGGCGGGTGGGTTTCGGTAGGGTAGAACCTTACCGAACGCCCACGAACCTTACCTGCCGATCGGCGTAGCCGCCCCGCAATCCACCTCGTCCGGATGCTGATGGCACCGCTTGGCCAATGCCTTGCGGTCGCGCTCTTCGCGTTCATGCTGCTTGCGCATCTTATGTGCATAGTTGCGATCCCGTTCAGACGGGCTCGTCGTCGCCAGGTCGACCGCCTTGCCTGCCACCTTGAACGGCGCGGTCGCGACCGTCGTGACGGTGCTGATACAGCCGGCAAGCGCGAACGGCAGCGCGAACAGCAGGCCGGCGGATCGCATCATTCCATCTTCGCTCCCTGCGCCGCGACATAGGCGTCGCGCGTCTGGACGCCGATTATCGGGAAATCGGTGAAGAAGCCATCGATGCCCTGCCGCAGTGCGGACTGCATCTCGCCGGCAACGTCGCCATGCACGACCGGGTCCGCACCGCGGCGGAAGCGCACGGGCAGGAACACATTCTCCGCGCGGAACGTCCAGGGGTGGACGCGAAGCCCCGCGGCATGCGCGTCGGCAACGAGCGCAGATGACTTGGTCGGATCGGCCACGTCCCACAATTGCGCCTTGTCCGGACCGATCCCCCAGGCATAGGTCGCGATCTCGCGCAGGCCCTCAGGGGTCGTCATCGCGGCATAGCTCGGTTGCGCACCATCCGCCGGAGCCCCCTCCCCCGCCATCAACTGGATCAGACGGACCTTCGTCAGCTGGTGAATTCGCTTCAGGTTCGCGACCTCGAACGATTGCAGGAACACCGGCGCTTCGGGCGAATCCCATCCCGCCGCCTTCAGCTGATCGACCAGCAATCGGTCGGTCGGATGCCCGATCTTCGCAAAATAGGTCGGGTGCTTCGTCTCCGGATAAATCGCGACGTGGCGACGCTTGGCGAGTGCGATGATCTCCGCCAGCGTCGGGATCTCGAACCGGCCGTCATAGGCCGCATTCGCCGGGCGGACCTTCGGCAGGCGCTCCCTCGCGCGCAGCGTCTTCAGTTCGGCGAGCGTGAAATCCTCGGTGAACCAACCGGTTTCGGTCTGGCCGTCGATCGTCTTCGTGGTTCGACGCGCGGCGAATTCGGGATGATCGGCGACGTTCGTCGTCCCCGAAATCTCGTTCTCGTGGCGCGCGACGAGGACGTCGTCCTTCGTCGGGACCAGATCGGGCTCGATGACGTTCGCGCCCTGGTCGATCGCCAGTTCGTAGCCCGCCAGCGTGTGCTCGGGACGAAAGCCGCTGGCGCCACGATGCGCGATGACGATCGGCGAAGACAGCGAGGGCGCACGCGGCATCGGGGCAGTCTGGGCGATGCTCGCGGCGGATGCCAGCATGAACGGCAAGATGAGACTGATTCGCACGGAAACCATATCCTTCCAAGGCGTTACCCTAGACGAGGCGAAAAGGGTTTCGGCATGCATTTCACGGTTAATGGTCAATCCTATGACGTCGATATCGATATCCGCACCAGCGTACTCGATCTGCTGCGTGAACATCTGGGGCTGACGGGCAGCAAGAAGGGGTGCGACCACGGCCAGTGCGGTGCCTGCACGGTCCTGATCGACGGCCGGCGGATCAACAGCTGCCTGTCGCTGGCAGTGATGCATCAGGACGACGCCATCACGACGATCGAAGGGATCGGCCAGGTCGGCGACCTGCACGCGATGCAGGAGGCGTTCGTGCGCCATGACGGCTATCAATGCGGCTATTGCACGCCGGGCCAGATCTGCTCGGCGGTCGGGATGCTGGACGAAGTCAAGAAGGGCTGGCCGAGCCACGCGTCCGCCGACCTGGACAATGTGACGCTGGACGACGACGAGATTTCCGAACGGATGAGCGGCAATATCTGCCGTTGCGCCGCCTATCCGAACATCGTCGACGCGATCCGCGAAGTCGCGGGCAGCGACGCCACGACCCGCCAGAAGGTAGACGCATGAAGACCTTCACTTACGAACGCGCCGCGACGCCCGAGGACGCGGTGCGCGACTTCGACGGTCCGGCCGCGAAGTTCATCGCCGGTGGCACCAACCTGCTCGACCTGATGAAGCTGCAGGTCGAGACCCCGGCGAAACTGGTCGATATCAGCCGCTTGCCGCTCGGTGCTATCGAGGCCCGCGAAGATGGCGGCCTGACGATCGGCGCGATGGTGCCCAATAGCGATCTCGCCGCCGACACCCGCGTCATCGACGGCTACGCGGTCCTGTCGCGCGCGCTGTTGGCCGGCGCGTCGGGCCAGTTGCGCAACAAGGCGACGACCGGCGGCAATCTGCTCCAGCGCACCCGCTGCTATTATTTCTACGACACCGCCAGCCCGTGCAACAAGCGCGATCCCGGCAGCGGGTGTTCCGCGATCGGTGGCTTCAACCGCATATTGGCGGTGCTCGGTACCAGCGAACATTGCATCGCGACCCACCCCAGCGACATGGCGGTGGCGATGCGCGCGCTGGATGCGACGATCGTGACGCTGAAGCCGGACGGCGACAAGCGCCGGATCGCGATCGCCGAATTCTATCGCCTGCCCGGCGGGACGCCGGCGGTCGAAACGGTGCTGGAGCCCGGCGAACTCATCACGCATGTCGAACTTCCGGCACCCGTCGCGGGCGCACGGCACATCTACCGCAAGGTTCGCGACCGTGCGTCCTACGCCTTCGCCCTGGTGTCGGTCGCCGGTGTCGTGACGATGGCGGAGGGGCGCATCGCGACCGCGGCGCTGGCGTTCGGTGGGCTCGGACCGATGCCTTGGCGCGAGCCGGCGGTGGAGGCGGCGCTGGTCGGGCAGGTGCCGACGGATGCGGCGTTCGGGGCGGCGGCGGATGCGCTGTTGTCGGATGCGCGCGGCTACGGCGCGAACGATTTCAAGATACCGCTCGCCCGGCGCACGCTGATCGCGTCGCTGCGCGAACTGACGAGGGAATGACGATGTTCGGCTTTGGTAACGACGTCACGCTGACGATGGACAAACCGCACCCGACGAGCCTGCTCGATACTGGTGTGCAGGACGTGATCGGCAAGCCGCTGGACCGCGTGGACGGCCCCAAGAAGGTATCGGGCGCGGCGACCTATGCGGCCGAATATCAGCTCGACAACATGGCATATGGCGTGTTGGTCGGATCGACGATCGGTAAGGGCGAGATCGTTGCGATCGACGCCGATGCGGTCAAATCGATCCCCGGCGTCATCGACGTCGTCACCGATTTCGATCGGTTCCTTCGCGTCGCGCAGCAGGGCGGCGAGACCGGCGCCCCGACCCAGGGCGTCAAGCAGGTCGAATATTTCGGCCAGATCGTCGCGATCGTGATCGCAGAGACGTTCGAGACGGCACGCGATGCCGCAGCCCGCCTGCCGATTACCTATGACAAGGCCGAGGGCGTGTTCGATTTCTCCGTCGATCGGGAGCGCGACGGCAAGTTGCCGCCCAACAACGTTCCTGCCCAAAGCGCGCAGGGCGATATCGACAAGGCGATGGCCGAGGCCGCGGTGACGGTCGATGCAACCTATACCACGCCGAGCCAGAATTCGGCGGCGATGGAGCCGCACGCTTCGATCGCGACCTGGGACGACGAGGGATCGTTGACGCTGTACGGCGCGTACCAGATGCCGACGTCGGATGCGCAGCAGCTGGCGAAGTCGCTGGGCGTGTCGGCCAAGAAGGTCCGCATCATCGCGCATTTCATCGGCGGCGGGTTCGGATCGAAGCTGGGCATCGCGCCCGAGAGCGTCGCCGCCGCGATCGCGTCCAAACAGCTCGGCCGACCGGTCAAGGCGGTGATGGCACGCCAACAGGTGTTCGACGCAACCGTTCGCCGATCGAACACATCGCAGCGCATGCGGCTCGCCGCCGCGGCGGACGGAACGCTTACGGGCCTTGGTCACGAAACCACGGCGTCCAACCTGGATACCGAGGATTATTTCGAGCCGGCCGGAATCTCGACCCATTTCCTCTATCGGAGCGAGAACCGGCTGATCTCGCACGATCTCGTGCGGGTGAACTGGCTGCTGGCGGGGTCGATGCGCGCACCGGGCGAGGCGGTCGGCCTGATGGGCCTCGAATGCGCGATGGACGAACTGGCCGACGCGCTCGACATCGATCCGATCGAACTGCGGCGAATCAACGAGCCGAAGCGTGACCCGGAGAAGGATATCGCCTTCTCGTCACGGTCGTTGATCCCGGCGCTGGACGAAGGGGCGAAGGCGTTCGGTTGGGACAAACGCCATGCGAAGCCGGCCACGCAGCGCGACGGCGAATGGCTGATCGGCATGGGCGTCGCCGCGGCGGCGCGGTCGAACGTCCTGATGGAGACGTCCGCCAAGGTCGCGATCCATCCCGACGGCAGCGCGACCGTATCGTCTGCGATGACCGACATCGGCACGGGCAGCTATACGATCCTGACGCAGATCGCGTCGGAGATCCTCGGTATCCCGATGGACCGGATCACGATGGAGTTGGGCGACACCAACGACGTTCCGGCGGCGGGGTCGGGCGGATCTTGGGGGGCCTGTTCGTCGGGATCGGCGATCTACCTCGCCTGCGAATCGCTCCGGGCGAAGCTCGCCAAGGCGATGGGCGTGCCCGAGGATTCATTGACGCTGAAGGATGGCCTCGCGATCGGGGACAATCGATCGGCATCGATCGCGGACCTTGTCGGCGAAGGCCTGGAGGCGGTGGGCAAGATCAAGCCCGGGCAGCAGGAAAAGGACTTCAACCAGGCATCGTACGGCGCGCATTTCGCCGAGGTGGGGGTCAATGTCGTCACTGGCGAGACACGCGTCCGCCGGATGCTGGGCGTGTTCGCGGCGGGTCGAATCCTGAACGAAAAGACCGCGCGTTCGCAGTGCCTCGGCGGCATGACCTTCGGGATCGGCGCGGCGCTGACCGAGGATCTGATCCACGACAAGCATAGCGGACGAATCGTGAATCACGACCTTTCGGAATATCACGTGCCGGTGAACGCGGACGTTCCACAACTGGAGGTGATATTCCTCCCCGAACGCGACATTCATGCCAATCCGATCCATGCGAAGGGCATCGGCGAGGTCGGCATCTGCGGCGCGGGTGCGGCGATCGCGAATGCGGTGTACAACGCGACGGGTATTCGGGTCCGCGATTTCCCGATCACGCTCGACAAGATCTTGCCGGGCTTGCCGGACGTCTAATTCCTCCCCGCTCGCGGGGAGGATCAATAGGAACATCATGGCCGAAAACGACACCGTCCTCGCCGCCGCGCGCGCCTGGAGGGACGAACCGATGGCGATCGCCACGGTCGTCTCCACCTGGGGCTCCGCGCCGCGGCCCAAGGGCAGCCACATGATCGTCCACGCCGATGGTCGATTCGAGGGATCGGTATCGGGCGGCTGCGTCGAAAGCGATATCCTGGCCACCGCCGCCGACGTGATCGCCGGTGCGCCGTTCCAAGTGAAGACCTACGGCGTCGCCGACGCCGCGGCGTGGGAGGTCGGCCTGCCCTGCGGCGGTGAGATCGCGGTCATGGTGCAGCCGGTGTCGGCGGAGGGCTTCGACCCCGAATTGTTCGACCGGATCGCCGAGGCGCGCGACCACGGCAACGCGTTGACCGTCACGACCGACCTGACGAGCGGGCATTCCGACGCGCGACCGCTGGAGACGGGCGAGGTCTTCGCCAATCGCTACGATCCGCCCCGCCGGCTGCTGATCGTGGGCGCGGTACAGATCGCGCAGGCGCTTGCCGGGCTGGCGCGCGAACTGGGTATCGAGACCGTCGTCATAGACCCCCGCGCGCGTTTCCTGACCGAGGAGCGCTTCCCCGGCACGACGCTCGACGATCGCTGGCCCGACGAGGCGATCGCCGCGTATCGGCCCGGCCCGTCGACCGCGGTGGTGACGCTGAGCCACGATACCAAGATCGACGACCCCGCGTTGATCGCCGCACTGGCGTCCGACGCCGCCTATGTCGGCGCGCTCGGCAGCCGCAAGAGCCACGCAGCGCGCCGCGTCCGCCTGGCGGAGGCGGGCGTGGCGGAGGACAGGATCGCCGTCATCGACGCGCCGGTCGGGATCGACATCGGCGCGATCGGCCCGTCTGAGATCGCGCTGTCGATTGCCGCGGCGATGATCGGGGCATTCCATGATCGCCCTTGAAGACACCGTCCTGATCCTGCTGGCGGCGGGACGGGGATCGCGGTTCGGCGATATCGGCAGCAAGTTGGCGGAACCGTTCCTGGGCCGCCCGGTAGGACTTCATGTCGCGGTCGCGCTGGAGGACCTGCCGTTCCGGCGGCGCATCGCCGTCGTCGGGCAGCCGCCGCTGGATTATGGCGCGCACGGGTTCGACGTGATCGCAAACGACGATCCCGACCAGGGCATGGCGCGCTCGGTTCGGCTGGGGGTGGAGCAGGCGCGCGCGATGGACGCGGCTGCGGTCCTGATCGCGCTGGCCGACATGCCGCGCGTCACCGCGGCGCATATCTGGCGATTGTTCGACGCGGTCGATTCGCCCGACGCCGTGGTCGCGTCCAGCGACGGCACGGCGCCCAAGCCCCCCGCGATCTTCGGCCGCGGCCGGTTCGATTTCCTGCTGACACTGGAGGGGGATGCGGGTGCGCGCGACCTGGTGCGCGCGGGACGCCATGTGGTGACGACGCCGGCGGAACTGATCGATGTGGACACGCCGGGGGAATTGGCGGCGTTGCAGGCGACGGTGGATGCAGCACGCAGATGAGTTGGCGCTGACCCTAATCCGTCATCCCGGCCTTGCGCCGGGGTCCATCGTGCCGCGAAACCTCGAGCGTGGGAAGGCGCGGCACCATGGATGCCGGGACGAGCACGGCATGACGGATCACTCCAGCTCCAATATCACCTGATCCACGGCCAGGCTCTCGCCTTGCTGCGCGCTGATCGCCTTCACCGTGGCGCTCTTCTGACTGCGCAGGATATTCTCCATCTTCATCGCTTCCACGACCGCAAGCGGCTGCCCTGCCTCGACCTTGTCGCCGACCGCGACGTCCAGCCGGACCAGCAGCCCCGGCATCGGCGCCAATAGGAAGCGCGACAGATCGGGTGGGATCTTCTCGATCATGTGCCGGGCATAAGGCGCGGCACGTGCGGGCAGGACGCGTACGACGTGGCTCGCCCCGCGCGTCGTCAGCACGAAGCCCGAGCGGGTGCGCGACAGCTGGACGGTCAGCGTCTGCGCGCCATGCGCCGTCACCACCCGGTCGCCGGGGGTGTATTCCAGCGACAGGTCGAGTTCGTCGCCATCGACCGATAGGCCCTCGGTCGAAACGGAGACCGCATGGTCCACCGCGTCGATCGTCACCACCCAGTCCGCGGGCGGGCGGAGCCGCCGGCCGAGTTGCCCGTCCGTCCGCCGTGCGCGGTCCGCCTCCGCAGTAGCCGCTAAGGCGGCGATCGCGGCGAGCGTCCGGAGCAGGTCCGGCGATGCCGGCGCGCCATGGAAGCCATCGGGATATTCTTCCGCGATGAACCCCGTCGTGATGGCCCCCGACCGGAACCGCGGATGCTGCATCAGCGCCGACAGGAAATCGATATTGTTGCCGACCCCGTCGATCACGAACGCGTCGAGCGCGGCGATCTGTTCGTCGATCGCTTCTTCGCGTGTCGGCGCCCAGGTGATGAGCTTGGCGATCATCGGGTCGTAGAACATGCTGACCTCGCCGCCCGCGCGGACGCCGTCGTCGACCCTCACATATGCTCCCGCTTCCGCTTGCGGGAGAGGAGACGCGTAGGGCGTGCCCACACTTTCGGGCGGCGCATACCGCACCAACCTACCGATGCTGGGCAGGAATCCGCGATACGGATCCTCCGCATAGACCCGGTTTTCCACCGCCCAACCGGTCAAAGTCACATCGTCCTGTGCGAACGCCAGCGCCTCCCCCGCCGCGACCCGGATCATCTGTTCGACCAGATCCAGCCCGGTGATCGCCTCGGTCACCGGATGCTCGACCTGGAGCCGGGTGTTCATCTCGAGGAAGTAGAA
>CAXTVB010000070.1:0-9825 GCA_964247555.1 uncultured Sphingomonas sp.
GTTGGCTCCCCTGAACCGCGTGACGATGTCCGCGGACATGCCCGGCGCGGCGTACAGATTGTCGGTCGGGATATCGAAAAAGCCCTGGATCTGTCCGGCGTGCAGATCGATCGACAGCACCCGGTCCGCGCCCGCGACGGTGATGAGGTTCGCGACGAGCTTGGCGGAAATGGGCGTGCGCGGGCCGGGTTTACGGTCCTGGCGGGCATAGCCGAAATAGGGGACGACCGCGGTGATCCGCTTCGCCGACGCGCGTTTCAGCGCGTCGATGCAGATCAGCAATTCCATGAGGTTGTCATTGGCGGGATAGCCGGTCGATTGCAGCACGAACACGTCCTCGCCGCGGACATTCTCGTTGATCTCGACGAAGATCTCTTCGTCGGCGAAGCGGCGGACGAGCGCGTCGGTCAGCGGGATTTCGAGATAGGCGGCGATCTCGCGCGCCAGCGGCAGGTTCGAATTGCCGGTCATCAATTTCATCGCGCGCGTCCCGTCCCTGCCCCGCCCGCTCCATAGGCCGGTGGGGGGCGGACGCAAACTTTCCGTCACAATGCTCTTGGTGGGCGATCGGGTTCTTCTTTCTCCCCTCTCGCAACCGGGAGGAGGAGCATGACTCCCGCCGACATTTCCCCCGCCCCGGCATTGCTCTAAGGGCGACCCGCATGACGACCGTCACGCGCTTCGCCCCATCGCCCACCGGCCGGCTGCATGTCGGCAATATCCGGACCGCGCTCCACAATTGGCTGTGGGCGAAGAAGACCGGCGGGGGGTTCATCCTGCGAATCGACGATACCGACGCGGCGCGCAGCGAGGAGCGGTATGTCGATGCAATCCGCGCCGATCTCGATTGGTTGGGTCTGGTCCCCGACGCGGAGCAACGCCAGTCCGAGAGGTTCGCGCTGTACGAGCGGCGTTTCGCCGAACTCGTCGCGGCGGGTCGCATCTACCCCGCCTATGAAACCGCGCAGGAGCTGGACCTGAAGCGCAAGGTGCAGCTGGGTCGCGGCCTGCCGCCCGTCTACGACCGCGCTGCGCTCGCACTGACCGATGCGGCGCGTGCGGCGCTGGAGGCGGACGGGGTGAAGCCGCATTGGCGGTTCAAGCTCGATCACGACGCGCCGATCGCATGGGACGACCGCGTCCGCGGGTATCAGCGTTTCGATGCGGCGACGATGAGCGACCCCGTCATCCGTCGCGCGGACGGGTCCTGGCTCTACATGCTCCCCTCCGCGATCGACGATGTCGATATGGGCGTCAGCGACGTCGTGCGCGGTGAGGATCATGTGTCGAACACCGCGCTCCAGCTGCAGATGTTCGACGCGATGGGCGCCGTCCCGCCGGCCTTCGCGCACGCCGCGCTGCTGACCGGATCAGAGGGTAAATTGTCGAAGCGACTCGGGTCGCTCGGCGTCGATCATTTCCGGGAGGCCGGAATCGAGCCCGAGGCGGTGCGCGCATTGCTCGCGCGGATCGGAACGAGCGATCCGGTCGAGCCGATCGCGGACGCGGGGACGCTGATCGAAACGTTCGACTTCGCCCGCTTCGGCCGTGCGCCGGCGCGGTTCGACGAGGCCGAATTGACTCAGCTCAGCGCGCGGATCGTGCATCAGCTGCCGTACGACGCGGTTGCCGACCGGCTGCCCGAGGGCATGGACGCGGCGCAATGGGCGGCGGTGCGACCCAATCTGGCGGTCGTCGCAGATGCGGGGGGCTGGTGGCGGGTGATCGAGGGGCCGATCGACTTGACCGATGCGGGCGAGGACCGCGGCTATCTCGACGCGGCGGCGGCGATCGCGGCGACGATCGACTGGGCCGGCGACCCGTGGCACGCGCTGACCACCGCGTTGAAGGAGGCGACCGGGCGCAAGGGCAAGCCGTTGTTCCTCCCGCTACGCCGCGCGCTGACCGGGCTCGATCATGGGCCCGACATGGCCACCTTGTTCCCGCTGATCGGCCGCGACCGCGCGATCGATCGCTTCCGCGGGGGCTGAGGCGATCGGTTGCATCGCTATTGGCTTGGTCAGGTAATGATGTATCATCGCTAGCGACGGACGAGCAGTCCGTCGCCCCTCGAGGAGAATGAGGAGACGAGCATCATGTACGCGGATCGGCGATCGACAGGACAAGGATTGGACCCGAGGAGCGCGGGGATCGCGCTCGCCATCAACGGCGCGGTGGTGGCCGCGTTGATCTTCGCGGCCCCGGATGTGCTGAACGTCCACAGGGATCACCCGCTCGTCACCCGCAACATCACGGTCCCGCCAACCCCCGACCCGCTGCCGACGCCCAAGCCCGTGGAGCGCGCAGAGCCGGCGCCGCATCCGGTCGTCGCGCCTCGGTCGATCGTACCGCCGATACCGAAGAGCGATCCCGGTCCGATCACCTTCCCGACGCTCTGGCCGACGACATCCGACGGCACGGGCACTGCGACGGGCACCGCGACCGCGACGCCGACACCGACGCCGCTGCCGTTGCCGGCGCTCGTCGGGCCGCAGCTCGATCCCCGCTACGCGCGCGATCTGCAACCCGACTATCCGGCCGAGGAAACGCGGGCGATGCGCGAGGGACGTGTCGTCGTGCGGGTGCTCGTCGGTACCGACGGCCGCGTGAAACAGGTCGAGCGGACGAGCGCGACCAGCGACGCGTTCTGGCGCGCGACGCAGCGTCAGGCGCTCGCGCATTGGCGCTTCCGCCCGGCGACGCGCGGCGGCGTGCCCGAAGAGGCGTGGCGGACGATGGCGATCAGCTTCGTCCTGCGCGAATAAACGTCCCGTACGGCGCGGGGCTGGTCTAGCGCCGTCCCCGCGCCTATTTTATCCCGCATGAGCTTCTTCGCCCGTTTCTCGCCGCTGCGCGCGGTGCGCGACCTTCGCCTTTTCCTGGCGCAGCGCGAGAAGCATGAACTGGCGTTCCTGACCCTGGCGCTGGCGATCACCGGCGTCCTGTTGTTCGCGTTCCTGCGCGATGCGAACGATATCCGGACGCCGTACCGACCGAACATCATCTATGTCGAGCAATGGCCGCTGTCGCGCACCGATGCGCAAATCCGCGCGCAGCAGAAGATCGACCAATATGAAAAGGACAAGCGTCTCGCCGAGCAGAAGGCGGCGCAGGCGAAGCTGCAAGCGCAGTACAAGAAGCTGGACGATCATCTGAATTCGCTGGGTATCTGAAGGTGGCGGGCCGCTGACCGACCGATCGTCCGCGCCGGATCGCCGCTGGATGGGCGCCGCGCTCGCCATCGGCGAGCGGACGCGCGGACGGACCACGCCCAATCCCAATGTCGGGTGCGTGATCGTGGCGGGCGATAGGGTCGTCGGCCGCGGCTGGACGCAGGCGGGCGGGCGACCGCATGCGGAGGCGATGGCGCTGGCGGCGGCGGGCGCGGCGGCGCGCGGCGCGACCGCCTATGTCACGCTGGAGCCATGCGCGCATGCCTCGGCGCGCGGGCCCGCCTGTTCGGACCTGCTGATCGCCGCCGGGGTCGCGCGCGTCGTCGCGGCGATCGAGGACCCCGATCCGCGGACCGCCGGGGCCGGGTTCGCCCGGTTGCGCGCGGCCGGCGTCTCGGTCGAGGCCGGGGCGCTGGCGACCGAGGCGCGGCGATCGATGGCGGGCTTCCTCACCCGCCGCGCGCTGGGCCGTCCGATGGTGACGCTGAAGCTCGCCACTTCGCTCGACGGCTGCATCGCGCTGGCCGATGGTCGCAGCCGCTGGATCACCGGCGCGGACGCCCGCGCGCATGCGCATCTGGAACGGAGCCGGCACGAGGCGATCCTGGTCGGGCGCGGGACGGTCGAGGCGGATGCGCCGATGCTGGACGTGCGGTTGCCGGGGCTGGAAGACCGGTCGCCGATGCGGGTGATGCTGTCTAGCCGCGCGCCTGTCGCCGGGTGGACCGTCATCGCCGCGCCTGCCGCCGTCGCGACGCTGCCCGGCGATCATGTCTTGGTCGAAGGCGGCGCGCGGACGGCAGCGGCGTTCCTGCGCGCGGACCTGATCGATCGGCTGCTCTTGTACCGCGCGCCGATCCTGATCGGCGGCGGGCGCGCGGCGATCGGCGACATCTGGCTGACCGATCTCGCCGATGCGCATGGCCGCTGGCGGTTGCACGACAGCCGGATGCTTGGCAGCGACCGGGTCGAGGTCTACGAGCGGAACTGACATGTTTACGGGCATCATCACCGATATCGGCACGATCGACCGCGTGGAGGCGCGCGGCGATACGCGCGTAGTCGTCTCCACGACCTACGACACCGCCGGGATCGATCTCGGCGCGTCGATCGCCTGTTCGGGGGTATGCCTGACCGTCGTCGACAAATCGCCCGCGGGGGCGCCGGGCTGGTTCGCGGTGGACGTGTCGGGAGAAACGATCGCGCGCACCGCCGCGGAGCAGTGGACCGAGGGGCGCCGCCTCAACCTCGAACGCGCGATGAAGCTGGGCGACGAACTAGGCGGGCATATCGTTACCGGCCATGTCGACGGCATCGCGACGATCGTCGACGTGACAGCGGACGGCGATTCGAAACGCATCGCGATCCGCGTCCCGACCGACATCGCGCCGTTCGTCGCGGCCAAGGGATCGGTGACGGTCGACGGCGTGTCGCTGACCGTGAACAGCGTCGAAGACGCCGCGGACGCGTCGACGTTCGGCATCAACGTCATTCCCCATACCCAGGCGATGACCACGCTCGGCGCACTTGCGCCCGGCCAGGCGGTCAATATCGAGATCGACGTCCTCGCCCGCTATCTCCAACGGATGGATCATTATCGTGCAAAAGCCGGCTGAATTGGCGCGCTTGCGCCATGGTTACCTGTCCTCGCCCGAGGAGATCGTCGACGAAGCGCGCAACGGGCGGATGTTCATCCTGGTCGACGACGAGGACCGCGAGAACGAGGGCGATCTCGTCATCCCCGCACAGATGGCGACGCCGGAAAAGATCAACTTCATGGCGCGCTTCGGCCGCGGCCTGATCTGTCTCGCGCTGACCAAGCGGCGGATCGACGAACTGGGGCTCGACCTGATGAGCCGCAACAACGGCACCCGGCACGAAACCGCGTTCACGACCTCGATCGAGGCGCGCGACGGGGTGACGACGGGCATTTCCGCCGCCGATCGTGCGCGGACGGTCGCGGTGGCGATCGATTCGGGGAAGGGCCGCGACGAGATCGTGACGCCGGGCCATGTCTTCCCGCTGGTCGCGCGCGACGGCGGTGTGCTGGTGCGCGCGGGCCATACCGAGGCGGCGGTCGACGTCGCGCGACTGGCGGGGCTCAATCCGTCGGGCGTGATCTGCGAGATCATGAACGACGACGGCACGATGAGCCGCCTCGACGACCTCGTCTCCTTCGCGCAGCTCCACAATCTCAAGATCGGCACGATCCGCGACCTGATCGCCTATCGCCGCCGCCACGACCATCTGGTCGAGAAGCGTGCGGAGATGAATTTCGAATCGCGCTGGGGCGGCACGTGGAAGGCGATGACCTTCCACAACAAGGCGACCGGCGACGAGACGATCGCGCTGGTGAAGGGCCGGATCGATCCCGAAAAACCCACGCTGGTGCGGATGCATACCGCGTCCTTCTTCGTCGACATGTTCGGCGAGGAATCGGCGCGGTCGGGGCTGCTGCCGCGCTCGATGGAGGCGATCGCGGAGGACGGTACCGGGGTCATCGTCGTCATCAACCGGCCGATGAAGGATTCGCTGTCGCGCTTCATCAAGCTGCGCGGCGAGGGGAAGGGGGCCGGCGCGCCGGAGGTCGAGGAACTGCGCGACTACGGCGTCGGCGCGCAGATCCTGGCGGAACTGGGCGTGGAGGAGATGATCCTGCTGACCAATACGCACCACATGCTGGTCGGGCTGGAAGGCTATGGCCTGTCGATCGTCGGCGAACGCGCGATTCCCGGCACGGGAGGCGAATAAATGGCCAACGTCCTGATCGTCGAGGCGCGCTTCTACGACCATCTGAACGACCTGTTGCTGGCGGGTGCGCGCGCCGCGATCGCGGCGGCGGGGCACACCCACGAGACGATCACCGTTCCCGGTGCGCTGGAGATACCCGGCGCGGTCGCGTTGGCGTCGGAGAGCGGAGCGTATGACGCCTATGCCGCGCTTGGCGTCGTCATTCGCGGCGAGACCTATCATTTCGAGATCGTCGCGGGCGAAAGCGCGCGCGGGTTGATGGCGCTGTCGATGGACGGCCTGGCGATCGGCAACGGGATCCTGACGACCGAGGACGAGGCGCAGGCGATCGTCCGCGCCGACCCGGCGCAACTCGACAAGGGCGGCGGCGCGGCGACGGCGGCGCTGGCGATGCTGGCGCTGAAGGACCGGTTCGCGCGGTGACGCCGGCATGACGGTCATCGGCGGCCCGGTCCTGTTCACCGATCGGCTGATGCTGCGGCCGCTGAACGGCGACGATTTCGAGGCCTATGCCGCCTTTGCCGGGGATGCGGTGCAGATGCGGCATCTGGGCGGTGTGATGCCGCGCGAAGTGGCATGGCGCGACCTGACGTTGCGCGCCGGTGCGTGGATGACGCGCGGCTTTTCGATGTTCTCGGTCATCGAACGGGACACCGGTGCCTGGGTGGGCCGGATCGGGCCGTGGCAGCCCGAAGGCTGGCCGGGCACCGAAATCGGCTGGGGCGTGGCGACGGGATTCGCTGGCAAGGGCTATGCGCATGAAGCCGCGGTCGCGGCCATGGACTATGCGGTGGAGGTGTTGGGATGGTCCGACGTCGTTCATACCATCGCGCCCGATAATATCCGTTCGATCCGGCTGGCTGAGCGGCTCGGGTCGACCAATCGCGGGCGGGTCACGCTGCCGCCGCCGCTACAGGCCTATGTCGTCGATGCGTGGGGCCAGACCGCCGTCGACTGGCGCGCGCGGGCGCGGTGATGGACCTGCCGCCGTCGCGCTACCGCGTCGTCGAACGCGGTCGGCGGCTGGAGGTGATCGACATCGCGCGCGGCGAACCGGTTCGATCGACGCCCGCGACGCCGAAAGCCGTCATGCGGGAGCCCGATCGCGGTCCGATCGCTGCGCTGCTGCCGCGCAAGCTGAGCTTCGACGGAACGGCGGAGCTGAGGACCCGGCGTTTCTACGACGCGAACGGTCCGCGGACGATCCGCCTCGTTCCGACAAGGGCGGCACGCGTCAATGCGGCGATTCTCGCAGCCGTCGCAGCGGTCCTGATATTCGTGGTGGCCGCGATCTTGTGGCCGCTGCTATTGACCGGGCCGCTACTGGTACATTTCGCTGGGATCGGTCCGATGCTGCGCAAGCGGGCGACCAAATGGCTCGATGCGACGGCAGCGGATGGCCCCTGATATGCACGGCCCGTTCCCCCGCGAAGCGGGGGCCCAGGGTCATAAGCGTCGTCGCCCGTAACCCTGGGCTCCTGCTTTCGCAGGAGAACCGCGCCGACAGCTTCAGGCCGACACCGTCTCCAGCGCGGGATAGTCGATATCCCCCTCCGGCCCCTGACTGTACCAGGTCTTCGGATTGTCCTTCGCCAACGGTGCACCGATGCGCAGCCGTTCGGGCAGATCGGGATTGCCGATGAACGCGCGGCCGAAGCTGACCGCGTCGACGTCGCCCGTGTCGAGTTCCGCCTGCGCCTGTTCGCGTGAGAAATAGTCCGAATTGGTGACGAGCGGACCGTCGAAGACCTGGCGGATGCGGGGCGACAGCCGCGGGACGTCGGTGCGGCCGAACGTGCCCTCGGGTCCCGGCTCGCGCAGTTCCAGGAATGCGATGCCGATCTCGCCCAGCGCCTTGGCGGCGGGCAGGAACACGGCGTCGGGATTGCTGTCGTCGACGCCCTGCGACTCGCCGTTGGGCGACAGGCGGACCGCGGTCCGGTCGGCGCCGGCGACGGAGGCGACGCGCTCGGCGACCTCGCGCAGCAGGCGGATGCGGTTCTCGGGGCTGCCGCCGTAGCGGTCGTCCCGGAAATTGGCGTTGTCGCGCAGGAACTGGTCGATCAGATAGCCATTGGCGGCATGGATCTGCACGCCGTCGAACCCGGCCGCGATCGCGTTCTTCGTCGCCAGCGCATAATCGTCGAGCAATCGCGGGATCTCGCTGATGTCGAGCGGCCGTGCGGTCTCGAAATCCTGCTTGCCTTCATAGGTATGCGCCTGGCCCGGCGTGCGCGTGGCGGACGACGATACCGGCTGGCCGCCGATGACCGACGAATGCACCTGGCGCCCCATATGCCATAGCTGCGCGACGATCCGTCCGCCTGCGCCGTGGACCGCGGCGATGACCGGCTTCCAGCCCTCAACCTGTTCGTCGGTCCAGAGCCCGGGGGCGAACGGCCAGCCGAGCCCTTCGCGGCTCATCCCCGTCGCTTCGCTGATGATGAGCCCGGCGCTCGCGCGCTGCGCATAATAGTCCGCCACGATCGGCGTCGGTACGCCCGCCTTGTCGGATCGACCACGCGTCAGCGGCGCCATGAGGATACGATTGGGCGCGTGGATCGCGCCGAGCTGGATCGGGTCGAACAGGTTGGGCATTTGGCGGATCGCTTTCTTTTTCAGTGCCTGACGTCGGCAACATAGGCGGCTAAGGGGCGCCATGCACCCAGCCGCCCCGCAAAGAAATTCTGCTGTCGCTGCGAGCGCGGCTGTCGCATCGACGGAGCGGGGACCCGCGCTTCCGCCCGCGCCGATCGCGGCGTTCGTGGCGGTGTTCGTCGCCAATGTCGCGCTCGCTTTCGGGCCCTGGTTCGTCCGGCTGGCGGATACCGGGCCGACCGCAGCGGCGTTCTGGCGGATCGCGCTCGCCGCCCCGCTGCTGGTCGCAGCCGCATTGGCGAGCGGCGCGCGACCGGCGCGGCTGGCGCCCGGCCTGTGGGTGCTATTGGTGGCGAGCGGGATCGCCTTCGCCGCCGATCTCGCCAGTTGGCATCTCGGCATCCTGCGCACGACGCTCGCCAACGCCACCCTGTTCGGCAATTCGGCGACGTTGCTGTTCCCGCTCTACGGCTTCATCGCGACGCGCAGTCTGCCGACGCGGATGCAGGGCTGGGCGCTGCTGTTGGCCTTCGTCGGCGCGAGCCTGTTGATGGGCCGGTCCTATGCGCTCGATCCGCGCAATCTGGCGGGCGATCTGTTCTGCGTCCTCGCGGGTGCGCTTTACACCGTGTACTTCGTGCTGGTGGCGCGCGCGCGGATCGTCATGGCCCCGCTTCCCGTCCTCGCGATCTCGACGGTGGGGAGCATTCTGCCGCTGCTGGCCTTCGCGCTGTTGCTGGGGGAGCGGATCGTGCCGACCCATTGGGGGCCGCTCGTCGCGCTCGCGCTCGTCAGCCAGGTGCTGGGACAGGGCGCGATGGTCTATGCGCTCGGCAAGCTGCCGCCGCTGGTGATCGGGATCGCACTGCTGATCCAGCCGATCGTGGCGGGGACGGTCGGCTGGATCGTCTATGCCGAGCGGCCCGGTCCCGCCGACCTGATCGGCGCGGCGATGGTCGCGGCGGCGCTGGTGCTGGTGCGGCGACCGGCGCGACTTGCGCGCGACGATGGGGCGACGCATCTAGCGACGGAGGACGATCGATGACCGAAGACCTGACGCTCGACGAAATCCGCGACCGGATCACCCCCGCGACCGCCGCCAATGCCGCGTTCGACGGCTGGGGCGACGATGCGCGCGACATGGCGGCGGACGGCGAGGGGCTCGACCGCGACGTCGCCGCGCTCGCCTTCCCACGCGGGGCGGTCGACATGATCGATGCCTGGTTCGCGGAGATCGACCGGGCGATGGTCGCCGCGGTACCCGACGTCGCGGCCCTGAAGATCCGCGAACGGATCGCAGCAT
>CAXTVB010000070.1:9835-11601 GCA_964247555.1 uncultured Sphingomonas sp.
GCGATGGCGTCGGACCGCGAATCGCTGCGCCGCGCGCTGGCGATCCTGGCCCTGCCGCAGAACCTCGGACGGGCCGCCCGGCTCGGGTGGCGGACGGTCGACGGGATCTGGCGGACCGCGGGCGATACCGCGACGGATTACAACCATTATACCAAGCGCGCGATCCTGCTGGGCGTGTACGGCGCGACGGTGACGGTGTTCCTGGACGACGACAGCGAGGATTTCGCCGACACGCGCGCGTTCCTGGCGCGGCGGATCGAAGGTATCATGCGGTTCGAGAAGTCCAAGGCCGGGATCGTCAAGCGCGCCGAATTCCGGCCCAGCCTGTCGCGCTTCGTCGGGCGGCTGCGCTATCCGGTCGCCTGATTCCGGCGATATATGACGCGAATGGTAATTGATAATCAATCGCAATTGACTTAGATACGCCGGCATGGCGACCGCGATCCTCGATTCCCTCAGCCTCGAGGCCCTGCCCCGCCGCCAGCATGCGGTGGTCGCCGGCATCGACTGGTCCGCGCTGGCGGTTCCCGAGGCGCGACGCCTTCGCGAATTGGGCTTCGACGAGGGCGTCGCGGTGGAGGTGCTGCACCGCGCGACGCTGGGTCGAGGGCCGATCGCATGCAGGATCGGGCGAATGACGGTGGCGCTGCGCCGCGCGGTCGCCGCCGCGATCCATGTCCGCCCTGCCGCCGACTAGGATGAACGTCGCACCGCTGGTCGCGATGGTCGGCAATCCCAATGCCGGCAAAAGCGCGCTGTTCAACGCGCTGACCGGCGCGCGGCAGAAGGTCGGCAATTATCCCGGCGTCACGGTGGAGCGGCATTCGGGTCGGCTGGCGCTGGACGACGGCCGGCCGGTCGAACTGGTCGATCTGCCTGGCGCGTACAGCCTCGAACCGTCCTCGCCCGACGAACGGGTGACCCGCGACGTGCTGATGGGTGCGCAGGCGGGGGAGCGGCTGCCCGATGCGCTGGTCGTCGTGGTCGACGCGGCCAATCTCGACAATCATTTGCGCTTCACGTTGCAACTGATCGCGCTCGGCCTGCCGATCGTCGTAGCGCTGAACATGGTCGACCTGGCGGAGCGCGACGGGCTGACGCTCGATCCCGCGGTGCTCGAGCGCGAGCTGGGCGTGCCGGTCGTGGCGACGGTCGCGGTGCGTCGGCGCGGGATCGACCGGCTGCGGGCCGTGCTCGGCGATGTCCTGGCCGGCACCGTGCGGCCACCCGTATCGGACAGCGCCGCGGTGCAGCCCGATATCGTCGCGCTGCAACGGCGTGCGCGGGCGATCGCGGCAAAGGCGACGATCGCCGAGTCGCCCGTTCGCCGCTGGACACATGCGTTCGATGCGGTGGCGCTGCATCCGGTCGCGGGACCGGTGCTGCTGCTTGCGATCCTGTTCGTGATGTTCCAGGCGGTGTTCTTCGCCGGCGCCGCCCCCGCCGACGCGATCGCCGCCGGATTCGATCGGATCGGCGGGCTGGTGAAAGCCGTCATGCCCGATTCGGTGCTGCGTTCGCTCGTCACCGACGGCGCGATCGCCGGCGTCGGCGCGGTCGTGAAGTTCCTGCCGCAGATCCTGATCCTGTTCCTGTTCATCCTGGCGCTGGAGGCGACCGGATACATGGTGCGCGCGGCGTTCCTGATGGACCGGTTGATGGCCGGCGTCGGGCTGTCTGGGCGCGCGTTCATCCCGCTGCTCTCCAGCTTCGCCTGCGCGATCCCCGGGATCATGTCGACTCGGACGATCGACGACGAGAAGGAC
>CAXTVB010000071.1:0-3935 GCA_964247555.1 uncultured Sphingomonas sp.
GCCCGAACCGACCAAGGAAGACGTCGTCCGCGAACTGCGCGAGAGCGGCACCGACGTGCTGATGAACTACCTGCCCGTCGGCAGCCAGGAAGCGACCGAATTCTACGCCGAATGCGCGATCGAGGCGGGCGTCGCGTTCGTGAACAACATCCCCGTCTTCATCGCGTCGAACCCGGAATGGGCGGCGAAGTTCGAGGCGGCGGGCGTCCCGATCATCGGCGACGACATCAAGGCACAGCTCGGCGCGACGATCGTCCACCGCGTGCTCACCGACCTGTTCGCCAAGCGCGGCGTGAAGCTCGACCGGACGTACCAGCTGAACACCGGCGGCAACACCGACTTCCTGAACATGTCGAACCGCAAGCGACTCGCCTCCAAGAAGGTGTCGAAGACCGAGGCCGTCCAGTCGGTCGCGGCCGAGCGGCTGGAGGACGAGAATATCCATGTCGGCCCCAGCGATTACGTCGCCTGGCAGAACGACAACAAGGTGTGTTTCCTGCGCATGGAAGGCCAGCTGTTTGGCGGCGTGCCGATGAACCTGGAGCTTCGCCTGTCGGTCGAGGATTCGCCGAATTCGGCGGGCGTGGCGATCGACATGATCCGGTGCGCGAAGATCGCGAGCGACCGCGGCCTGCGCGGCGTGATCGACCCCGCCTCGGCCTATTTCTGCAAGCATCCGCGCACCCAGATGACCGACGATCTGGCGCAGGTTGCGGTCGAAGAGTTCATCAAGGCGGCGTGATTCGTACCGGGCTTTTGCTCGCGGCCGGCGAGGGTAGCCGGCTGCGCGATGCCGCCGCGTCCAAGCCGCTCTGCCCCGTCGGCGGCGTGCCGCTGATCGACCATGCGCTGACCGGCATGGCCGCGGCGGGGCTGACCCGCGCGGTCGTCGTGCTCGGCTATCTCGGCGACACGATCGAGCGGCATCTGGCGGCGCGCGACTGGCCGCTGACGGTCGATACGGTGCGTGTCGTCGACTACCGGCTGCCCAACGGCGTGTCGGTGCTGGCGGGGGCGGTTCTGCTGGAGGGCGAGGATGCGGTGCTGGCGATGTGCGATCACCTGGTCGATCCTGCCCTCTATGCACGGCTTGCGCGCACCGGCACCGGGGGCGGCGCCACGCTGGGGATCGATCGGCGGCTGGGGCATCCCTGGGTCGATCCGGACGATGTGACCTGCGTCGCAACCGATGGCACGGCGATCATCGCGATCGGCAAGCATCTGGAACCGCACGACGCCTACGACACCGGGGTCTTCGCGATCGGCCCCGCGCTCATCGACGCGCTTGCATCGCTCGAAGCGCCGTCGCTGACCGACGGCATGCGGCTGCTCGCGGCGCAGGGGGCCGCGCAAGTCGTCGATTGCAGCGATATCGACTGGATCGACGTCGACGATCCCCCCGCCCTCGCCAAGGCGCAACGATGGATCGCCGATCGTCAGTCGACGGGGGGTTCGTCCTCGAACAGCCTCACCATCGCGTTCCAACCCTTGGCGGTAAGCCGTACATAGGTTCGCCGGCCGTCGAGTTCGTCGGCGATCCGGTCGATCAGGCCGCGTTGCGCGAGCAGCGTGATGTACCGCAGCGCCGTGGCCGACGACGAACGCGACCCGATGCAGACCGCAGTGACGCTCAGGTCGCGCCCGCCCTCGTCCGACAGGAACAGGTCGAGCAGGATGTTCCACGCCGGGTCGGAGAACAGCCCCGCCCCGAAGGCCAATCGCCGACGCGCGCCGATCTCATAGGCCAGCCGCGCCCTCTCCATCATCGGCTCGGTCGGAATCAATCGACCGGGTAGCGGACGACGATAGCGCCGTCCGTACCGCATATGCCGCTCCATCGCGCTTATCAGGCTTGCCATTGTCGGTCCTTCGAATGGCGCGCGGACGGATCAATGGACGCTCCAGTCCAGATCCGATCCGCGCAGTCTCAACCGCCGCCGATGCCGGAGCGTCGCGGTGGCCAGGATGAGGATCATCGGATAGCTCCAGACGTTGACCAGGATGGCGTAGGCCATGCTGACGACGCTGGGCTCGATCGCCTTCACGAGATGCGCACCCGCTCCCAGCGCCTGCAACGCCGCCAGCCAGATCGGCCAATAGCGATCGGCGTACAGCGCGAGCGCCGTCAGCGCGGCCAGCAGGACCAGATCGACGGCCAGGATCCCCGTCTCGACCGCCGCGTAGGGCGCGATCGACGCCAGGAAAAACATCCGCGTCAACGCCGCGGCCAGCAGGAAGAGGATGCCGGCCAGCCGCTCGGGCGCACCACCCAGCAGGCAGGCATAGACCGCCGCCAGCATCAGCATCAGGTTGAAGACGGAGATATGATCCAAGGAGGCGGTGGTGGCGGGCGTCGGTTCGCGACCGGCGCCCGCCGATCCCTTACGCTACCGCGACGAGCGTGACGGGCGCGCCCTCGCCGATCGCGGACGGGGGGCAGCCCTCGTCGCCGAACGCCCGCAGGCCGATCGCGCCGCGTGTTTCGACCAGCGCCTTATGGGCCTCCACCATGCGGTGACGGGCGCGCATCATGTCGGATGCGGCGTCGGACAGCAGTTGCAGCGCGTCGATCCCCGTCCCGACCGGCAGGTTCGCCGCCAGCCGCTGGCGCAGGAAGACCGATACGCATTCGCTCGCCAGCATGGCGGCCTCGTCCGCGGCGGCTTCGGCCTTCAGGAAATGCGCGGCGACGGTGGTCGCGGCGCGGCGTCGTTCGTTCAGCATGATATTGTCCCCCGAGCGGCAATGCCGCGTCGATGCCGTCTGCCCGTCAGCGTCGTTCGAGACGATGTTCCGCCACGATGCCCGACAGCGTCACCGCCATGTTCAGCACCGCGACCGAGGATACCGCCACGAACACCGTCACCGCCATGATCAGACCGAGCCGTTGCAGCATGGTCAGATCGTTGCGGGTCCTGCCGCCGATCCGGTAGCCGGGCGACGACAGCCCTAGCAACCGGCGGACCAGCCACCATGGCTCGTCCGGGTTCGCTCCTGCCGCCGGCGGAGGGAGCGGGGAAAGATCGAACGGATCGCATGGCAGCCGATCGGACATCGGCTGGTCCGCAATTGGTTCGCGGTCGATCGCGGTCGCGCCTTCGCTGGCGACGAGCGCGCGCGCCGCGGCGAAGCGCGACCGTGCGCCCAGCACCTGAACCGCTCGTTCGATTCGCTTGTCCACGGCGGATGGCGACACCCCAAGCAAATGCGCGATCTCCTTGGAATTATGATGCGTCGCGACCAGCCGCAGGCACGCGCGCTGGGGTTCGGTTAGCAATTCCGTCGTCGCGCTGGGGGCCGGCTCGTCCATCGGGCGAGCGTGGGGTGGCCCGATTTATATTGCAATATCGTTCTTTCTCCCCGTCCGCCGGAGAGGAAATGGCCGTTACGGAACGGCTTCCACGGGATCGTGGATGACCCACGCGCCCCGCCGTCGCAGCACGAACCAATAATAGGCGGCCGACAACAGCACCTGGGCCAGCGTCGCGATCAGGCTGGGTCGGCCTTCGTCGGGATCGAGCCAGCTCGTATAGACGACATAGCCCAGCGCGACGATCGTGAGGATGGGCGCGACCGGGTACAGGGGCATCCGGAATGGTGCGTGATCGGTCGTACCATTGTGCCGTCCGACCATCGCCGCCAGCGCGATCCCGGCATAGATCGCGATCAGCCCCGCCCCGCTGAGGACGAGCAGCAGCGTGAGCGGCAGGAAGCAGCAGAGCATGCCGACCGCGCCGACGAACAGCGTCGCGAGCCAAGGCGAGTCGAAGCGCGGGTGGATCGCCTGCATCCACCGGTCGATCGGGCGGCCCCAGGCCCCGTCGCGTCCGGTACTGTAGAAGAAGCGCGCGCAGGCCAGGATGCAGGCGATCGAAGCGTTGAAGATCGCGATGACCACGCCGACCGACATCCACCCCGCCAGCGCCGCCCCGCCG
>CAXTVB010000071.1:3945-11539 GCA_964247555.1 uncultured Sphingomonas sp.
GAAGATCGCGATCGAGGTCGCGAGCCCGATCGAGGCCGGCGACGCGGCGACGAGGCCCCGTGCCGCCGGCATCACCGGATGGAGCAGCAGCGCGCCGAACGGGCTCACCGGATGCATGAACCCCAGGACCGCGACGACCAGCAGCGCCACCATCTCGATCGCCAGGAATACGCCCGTCACGACCGTGTTGACGCGGATGTTCAGCAGCCCGACGATCGTCGACAGGCCGACGACCCCGATCGCCACCGGCACCTGCGGTAGTCCGGGCAGCACGGTCGACAACACCGCGCTGACGCCGAGCCCGAGCACCGGCGGAAAGAGCAGGTTGTTGAACACGTTGACGCCCAGCATCATGAACCCCGTCAACGGCCCGAGAGTGCGCGCGACCTGGACATATTCGCCGCCTGCGATCGGCCAAGCGGAGGACAATTCGGCATAGACGAAGGCGGTGGCGACGCAGACGATTCCTGCGAGCACCAACGCCCACACGGTCCCGCTGCCCGCGACATGGAGCATGCCCGGTACGATGACGAAGACCGACGATGCCGGGGTCGCGACCGACAAGGTGAGGAACAGCACGCCGAGCAAACCGAGCGAGCGCGACAGGGGCCGTGCGACCGGTGCGAACTGACTGTCGAGCAAAAGCCCCCCCGAGCCGTTTTTTCGGCGATGGGAAGGCTCATAGGCAAAACCGGGCGGCGTGCGAAGCCTTTCGCGGCCATGACGCCATTCGTTGAATTCCCGGCGCATTTCCTGGCATCCCGGACGGTGCGCGTGCATGTTCGCCAATCGACAAACGGCGAAGGACATGGGCGATGACGGGCAGGATCGGATCAATCGCGCTGGCGGGTCTTGCCGCAACCCTCCCCCTGGCATCGGTTGCCACGGCCAGCACCTATGAGCTGAAGCCGACACCGCAGACCGTCGCCTGGGGCCATTACGACGCCGCGGACAAGCCCGTCCTGACCGTGCGATCGGGCGACACCGTCGTCGTCCATACGCTGCTGACCAACAGCCCGGCGGGGCTGGAGAAGGCGGGCGTCGCGCCGGCCGATGTCGAACCGGCGCTGCGGGCGGTGTTCGACGGCGTTCCCGCCGCGGCGCGTGGCCCCGGCGGTCACATCCTGACCGGCCCGATCGCGATCGAGGGCGCCGAACCCGGCGACGTGCTGGAGGTGCGGATCAAGCGGATCGATCTCGCCATCCCCTATGCGTACAACGCCTTTCGCTACGGCGCGGGGTTCCTGACCGATGATTTCCCCTATGCCCGCATGAAGATCGTGCCCCTGGACAAGGCGCGGATGGTCGGGCGGTTCGCGCCGGGCATCGCGGTGCCGCTGCATCCCTTCTTCGGCAGCATGGGCGTCGCGCCCCCGCCCGCCTTCGGCCGTTACGATTCCGCGCCGCCGACGATCAACGGCGGCAATATGGACGACAAGGCGCTCGTCGCGGGTACGAGTCTGTTCCTGCCGGTCTATGCGCCGGGCGCGCTGTTCCAGGTCGGCGACGGACATGCGGCACAGGGCAATGGCGAGGTCGACATCACCGCGCTGGAGACGTCGCTGGTGGGTACGTTCGAATTCGTGCTGCACAAGCATGAGACGACGCCCGCCGGCGCGCCGACCCAGCCGGTCTATCCCCGCGCGGAGACGCCCGACGCCTATATCGCGATGGGATTCGACGACGATCTGTCCAACGCCACGCGAAAGGCGCTGCGCAACATGATCGATTTCCTGGTGGCGGAAAAAGGCATGACCCGCGACGACGCCTATATGCTGGTCAGCGTCGCGGGCGATGTCGAGGTGACCGAACTGGTCGATCGCAACAAGGGTGTCCACGTCGTGCTGCGAAAGACGCTGTTCGCGGCACGCTGACGGAACGCGCCCACCAGGCGAAGCGTACTGCTTGCGAAGCGGCGTCGCCGTCGAAGCAAGGAACCGCCGCCATGGCCACAACATATCCGTCGTCCGCATCCGGCGCGGGATGGCACCCGATCCATGGGCTGCTCGCGGCTTACCCGATCGCATGCTTCACCGGCGCGTTCCTGACCGACATCGCCTATGCCCAGACCTATAACATGCAGTGGGCGAATTTCTCGATCTGGCTCATCACCGCCGGGCTCGTCATGGGTGTAGCGGCGGCGGTCGTCGGGATCGTCGATTTCGTCGCCAGTCGCGGCGTTCGGGCGCATCGGCCGGGCTGGTTCCATTCGGTCGGCAACGCGCTGGTCCTGCTGCTGTCGCTGTGGAACGCGTTCGTCCACAGCCGCGACGCCTATGCCTCGGTCATGCCGACCGGGATCATCCTGTCGGGAATCGTCGCGGTGCTGGTGCTGGTCACCGCCTGGATCGGCAATTCGATCGTCTATCGCCAGGCCGGAGGTGCCCGCTAATGCCCGTCAATCGCCCAGTCGCCGCCCTGTCGCGGCTCGCCATCGGCACCGGCCTCCTCGCGCTCGCCGCATGCGGCGGATCGAGCAAGATGGACGCGATGAGCCAGGTCGGGCCGAACCCGCCCTTGCCCGAACAGAATCAGTACCTCGTCCCGCCGATGAAGGTCGCGCCGGTCGATACGTGGAAGGGCGGCGCGATGCCGGTCGTCGCGCCGGGCCTGAGGATCGCCCCGCTCGCAAGCGGCTTCTCGCATCCGCGGTCGCTCTACGTCCTGCCGGACGGCGATGTGCTGGTCGTCGAGAGCAGCGGCCCGCCCGCGCCGGTCAATCGGCCCAAGGAACTCATCATGGGGTTCGTCCAGGGCTTTGCCGGTGCCGGTGCGAAAGGCGCGCAGCGGATCACACTGCTGCGCGATACAAATGGCGACGGAAAGCCCGACATCCGCACGACCTTCATCGACCATCTGAATTCGCCGTTCGGCGTCGCGCTGGTCGGCGGTGACCTGTACGTCGCGAACACCGACGCGGTCCTGCGTTTTCCCTACGCGACCGGCCAGACGAAGATCACCGCCCCCGGCACCGTCCTGACCGCGCTGCCCGGCGGGCCGATCGATCACCATTGGACGAAGAGCCTGGCCGCCAGCCCCGACGGCACGAAGCTGTATGTCGGTATCGGATCGAACAGCAACATCACCGAAAACGGCATCGGCGCCGAACTCGACCGTGCGGCGATCTGGGAAGTCGACCGCGCGTCGGGCGCGCACCGCATCTTCGCCAGCGGCCTACGCAATCCCAATGGCCTGTCCTGGGAACCCCGGACCAAGCAGCTATGGGCGGTGATCAACGAACGCGACGAACTGGGACCCAATCTGGTCCCCGATTACATGACGTCGGTAAAGGACGGCGCGTTCTATGGCTGGCCGTACAGCTATTGGGGTCAGCACGTCGACCCGCGCGTGATGCCGCAGCGGTCGGATCTGGTCGCAAAGGCGATCGCGCCCGATTACAGCCTCAGCTCGCACGTCGCGCCGCTCGGCATGACCTTCTACGGATCGGCGAACCTGCCTGCGCGCTATCGCGGCGGCGCGTTCGTCGGCGAACATGGCAGCTGGGATCGCGCGCCGTTGAACGGGTACAAGGTCGTGTACATCCCGTTCGCCGGCGGCAAGCCCGCGGGCAAGACGCAGGACGTGGTGACGGGGTTCGTGGGCACCGACGGCAAGGCGCATGGCCGGCCGGTCGGGCTGGCCGTCGACAAGGCGGGCGCGCTGCTGATCGCGGACGATCTGGGCAACACGGTCTGGCGCGTGACCGGCGGCTAGGGTTCACGCCATCCTTGCGAGCAGGTCGTCGATCGACAGCGTGGCCAGCGTCGTGAAATAGTCGGCGACGCCGTAGGGCAGCAGCAGCCGACGCCCATGCGCCAGCGATCCGCAGCTATAGACCACGTTGGGCACATACCCGTCCCGATCCTCCGGGCTCGGCTCCACGATCGGCTTGGGCGTTCGCGCCAGGACCTTGGACGGATCGTCCCGATCGAGCAGCGCCGCGCCCATGCAATAGTTGCGCACCGTGCCGACGCCATGGGTCAGCACCAGCCAGCCCTCGTCGATTTCGATCGGCGATCCGCAATTGCCCATCTGGACGAATTCCCAGGGGTATTTCGGCTCGATCAGCTTGTGCCCGCCCTCCCAGTGGCGGATGTCGTCCGACCGCATCAGCCAGATATTCTCGTTGTCCTGGCGCGACAGCATCGCATATCCGCCGCCGACCTTGCGCGGGAACAGCGCCATGCCCTTCGCGGCCGCCGCGTCGCCGGTCATCGGGCGCATGTCGAAGGTCCGGAAATCCTCCGTCTCCAGAAGTTCGGACCGCGCGTCCATGCCGTTGAACGCGGTATAGGTGGCGTAATAGCGCACCGTCCCCTCGTCATCGAACCGGACGAGCCGCATGTCCTCGATGCCCTGTTTCTGGCTGGGCGTGATCGGGAACAGCACCGGCGTCGCGGAGCCGACATCGTCGGGCCAGCGCAGGATCGTCCGATCGCCATCGTCTTCATGCTGATCGATGATCGGCGCGACGGAAATCGGCAACGGATCCTTTACCGTCACCCCGCCGTCGGCATCCCACAGACCGGAGCGGAACGTCACCGACGAGACATGCCCCTCCCCGATCGCGCGCAGCGACATCACGAACTTCACCGCGCCGTCCGGCGCGTCCGACTGATCGGGGTGGAGGACGGCGCTGGGGTTGAAGAGCGCCGCAGCCTCGTAGGAATATTCCTCGCAGAAATACGCACCGATCAGCATCGCCTGGTCGGTCCGGACCCCTTCGCAACCGACGCCGAGCGCGGCGACTTCGTTGAACCGCCGCATCAGCATCTCGTCGACCCCGCGGTGCCGCTCGTCGAGCGATAGGACGACGTTGCGGCGCTCTTCCGCCACCGCCGCCTCGTCCATCGCCAAGATGCGCGCGACGATCTTTTCCGCGCGCGGATGCGCCTTGTCGGCGAAGGCGCCGGGATATTCGGGCGCGAACGGCCGAACGACGGTGCGCGAGGGATCGGGGCGCAAGGTCACGTCGGTCGGGGTCAGGAGTTCGTTCACTAAGGGGGTCCTTCCGTCGGGGCGTGTCGCGCGCGGCTGGAACGGTTCGGCCCGGAAGAGTTTCCCTGGCCGAACGCAACTCAGCGTGTCGCCGCCAGCGTCTCCGCCGCGATATGCTGGAGCGCGGTGGTCGCGCCGGGCGACAGGCCCAGCGCATAGGCAGCCTTCTCATCCGCGCCCAACCGCTGCGGATCGACGCCGGTCACGCGCCCGAAGATGACGAGCGCCTCCAGATAATAGCCCGCCGCGCTGGCATGATATTGATCCCAGGACCAGAGATCGAGCTTGCCGAAGGCGACACCGTCATAGGGATCGGGATCGGCCACGCCTTCCGCAAAAGCACGCAGCCATGCCTGGCCGACGGGGATCGCCGTGGCCAGATCATGCGACTTGGCGAGCGCGATCGCATTGCCCGTGGCGAGATCGTCCGTCATCGCGGCGATCGGTCGACCGTACCAATGCCCCTTCGGCAGATAGGTCAGGTCCGCCCGCGACCAGGTGGTGACCAGGTCGACCGTCGCTGCGGGATTGCGGGCCTTCGCGATCGCGGCGAGCGCTGCGGCCGCCGCCGCGTGGCGCGTCGGATCGCCCGGACGGTCCGCATCCAATGTGCTGAAGCCCTGTAGGATCACGACATCCCACGCCCGATCGATCATCCCGCGCTTGTTGGCCAGGTGCCAGGCCAGGTCCTTGCCCGGCGACGTTTCCAGGCTAACCTGCCAATCCTGCCCCGCCTCGTCGGCAAAGGTCCGGAACAGCGCGGGCACGCCGCCGATATCCTCATGGTTCAGGTCGGTCACCAGATCGGGCCGATAGGCGTGGACGGGCGAATTCGCCCCGAAGGTGAAGCTGTTGCCGACGAACAGGATCGTCCGGGCATGGGCCGGCGTCGCCGTCACGGCAAGCAGTAGCAGGGCGGCGATAAGATGACGGCGGACGGATGACATCGACAGTATCCTCGACCGGAGCGATCCAGCGTGTCTATGACAGACCGATCGTCGACGTCACCCCCATCGCTTCAGCCAGGGTACAGCAGGGCGTTGCTAGGCGCGAAAGCGATGAACGCGCTGTCTGCCGCCGGTACATCCGGCCATGAACTCATCCTGATTCTCCTGATCCTCCTCGCCGTCGTTGCAATCGCCAGCAGGATCCCGATCGTCGGTCGGCTGATGCGGATCGCGACCTGGGCGGGGCTGTTGCTGCTTCTGGTCGCGGTCGTCCAGGAACGCGGTCGCTTCGATCCCTATATGGCGCGCATCGTGCGGCTGCTTCGGCTCGACGATCAGAACGTCGTCGGCAACGAGGTGCGCATCGTGATGGCACCGGACGGGCATTTCTGGGCGCGGGCGCGGATCAACGGCATCGAGCGGCGGCTGCTGATCGACAGCGGCGCGACCGTCACCGCGCTGTCGACGGGCACCGCCGGGGCGGCGGGACTACGCGTCCGGGATCCGATGTTTCCCATGTCACTGCGCACCGCGAACGGCACGATCGCCGCGCAGACCGCGACGGTCGGCACCTTGCGGCTGGGCGACGTCGTGGCGCGCGATCTGCCGGTCGTCGTCTCGCCCGCGTTCGGCAACACCGACGTGCTGGGCATGAATTTCCTGTCGCAGCTCAAATCCTGGCGGGTCGAGGACGGAACGTTGATCCTGGTGCCACACCATCCGCAGAAAATCCCGCCGATACATGGCGATGACACTGACAACGGTGGTAAAGCCCACAAGATCGCCTACATGATACGGTCTCCCGGATGAGGAAATCCTACGATCGATCAGATTGCCGCACTTCCCTATCGCATGGACGCCGACGGCCGGACCCGCGTCCTCCTGATCACGTCGCGCGAGACGGGGCGGTGGGTGGTTCCAAAGGGCAATCCAATGAAGGGGCTAGCGCCGCACGAAGCCGCCGCGCAGGAAGCGTTCGAGGAAGCGGGGCTGAGCGGGATCGCCGACCCGTCCCCGATCGGCGGCTTCCGTTACATAAAGCGACGCCGCATAGGGGCGGACCGCCAATTGTCAGTGACGGTATATCCCATGGCCGTCACCGCACAAGCCGACGACTGGCCCGAACGTGATCAGCGCGACACGCGCTGGTTCTCGCCCGCCGAGGCGAGCGCGGCAGTCGACGAACCCGATTTGAAACGGCTGATCGCGGGCTTCCGCCCCGGTTGAGGGTATCCGCCCCCCGATGACGGGCTTGCGAGGAACCATTTCGCCTGCGCATCGTCTTCCGTACGGTGAATAGCACCGTCGTTTCCTCAGGAGATGCTTTATGAAATTGCGTTCGTTGATCGTCGCTGCCGGTCTGACCGTCACCGCGCTCGTCGCCGTTGCCCCCGCGCAAGCCGGGATTTTCCACCACCGTCACCACCATCGCCACCACCACTATCACCATCGCTGAGGACACCGGGCCGGGCGCGATCCCGGCCCCATTGGCCAGTGCATCCAAGCGATTTTGATGTAGTAACCGCGCCGAACAGCACGGCGATACAGAATATCCGCTGAGACGCGGACGGCTCGCGATCGAGCTCTTCTACGGGATGGTGGAGCCGAGGGGGATCGAACCCCTGACCTTTCGCATGCCATGCGAACGC
>CAXTVB010000072.1:0-11508 GCA_964247555.1 uncultured Sphingomonas sp.
GGAGATCCCCCCCCTGCCCCGCCCGGCGCCGTTGGAACCCGGTTCCGCGACCCCGCCGCTGGCGGGCGTGTATCCGCAGATCGTCGACAATGACGGCGTGGTGCAGGACGGCGCGGCGGAGGGCCCGCTGGTGATCGCGAAGAGCTGGCCCGGGCAGATGCGCGGCGTCTGGGGCGACGAACAGCGCTTCTTCGAGACGTATTTCCGCACCTTTCCCGGCAAATATTTCACCGGCGACGGCGCGCGCCGCGACGCGGACGGCTATCACTGGATCACCGGCCGGATCGACGACGTCATCAACGTATCGGGACACCGCATGGGCACCGCCGAAGTCGAAAGCGCGCTCGTCCTGCACGAACATGTCGCCGAGGCCGCCGTCGTCGGCTTCCCGCACGATATCAAGGGCCAGGGGATCTACGCCTATGTCACGCTAAACGCCGGGCAGGACGCGTCGGACGATCTGCGCCGTACATTGGTCGGCTGGGTCCGGAGCGAGATCGGCCCGATCGCCGCGCCGGACGTCATCCAGTTCGCCCCCGGCCTACCCAAGACGCGTTCGGGGAAGATCATGCGCCGCATCCTGCGCAAGATCGCGGAAGGCGACGTGTCCTCGCTGGGCGACACCTCGACGCTGGCCGATCCCGCGGTGGTGGACGATCTGGTGGCGAACCGGACATCGCCGGCGTCCTAGTGGTTTCCGCAAAGCGTTCCGTTACAGAAAAGTAACATTTGCGTTGCGGTAGCGTCATCGCCTGCTCGTTTCGTTCGGAAGGCCTCGGGGGCCGAATGGATGATGGGGGTGAGCGATGGCGCAGAAGAACGGATATCTGGTGGGTGCCGCAATCGTGGCATTGGCGACCGCGGGGCTGCCGGTCGCGGCGACGGCGCAGGTCGCCAGCGCGGGCGCGCAGCTGACGGGATCGATCCCGTCGCAGCGTTTGTCCGACGCGCTGCGCCAACTGGCCGAGGCGTCCGGGCTGCAACTGGTCTATGATACGAAGATCACCGACGGCAAGGTCTCCGCCGCCGTTACCGGGCCGCTGCCCGCCCGCGCCGCGCTGACCGCGCTGCTCGCCGGGACGGGGCTCAGCTTCCAGTTTTCCGACGACCGCACCGTCGTCATCGCCGCCAGCCCGACCGCGGGTACGACCGGCGATACGGACGGCGTGCGCGCGGTCGGCGTGGTGAACGTCGAAGGCGTCGGCAACATGCCGTACGGCCAGATGGCATCGCCGGTGAACGGCATCAACGGATCGCGAGACGTCGAAGCGACGGAGGGCACCGGCAGCTACACCACGGGCGCCGTATCGATCGTCTCCAAGATTCCGCAGACGCTGCGCGAAACGGCACAGTCGGTGAGCGTGATCACGACGCAGCGGCTACAGGATCAGTCGTTGTTGACCATCAAGGACACCTTGGCGGCGATGGCGGGCACGACCGCGACGCCGGGGCCGACCGATTCGGAATTCAGCATCTATTCTCGCGGTTTCCTGATCAACACTTTCTCGTTCGACGGCGGGGCGCCGATCGTGTTCGACCAGAACATCCGTCCGGTCTTAGACATGTCCGAATTCGACAGCGTCCAGCTGGTCCGTGGCGCGAACGGCGAGTTCGGCGGCTTCGGCGATCCCGGCGGCACGGTGAACCTCGTCCGCAAGAAGCCGCTGGACCACCGACAGATCACCTATTCGCAGGACATCGGATCCTTCAACCGTTTCCGCGAGGAACTGGACGTCACCGGCCCCCTCACCGCGAACCACAAGCTGCGCGCGCGCGCCGTCTTCGCCAAGGAGGATCGCGACTACTTCTATGAGACCGCCAACTCGCACAAATTCTCCGCGTACGGCGTGCTCGAATATGATCTGACGCCGCGGACGCTCGTCGATCTGGGCGTGAACTTCGTCCACGAACGCAATCTTCCCAATGTCAGCGGTCTGCCGCGTTATGCGAACGGCAACCCGATCGACTTCCCGATATCGACCTGCCTGTGCGTCCCATGGGATCATGATTGGGCGGATCGCACCGAAATCTACCTGACCATCGATCGCAAGATTACGGACCACATCTCGACCAAGCTGTCCGCCACGTATAATTACGAGAAGGTCGACGGTCTATACGTGGGTGAGTCATCGACGATCTACGACAACGGTACGCAAAAATCGATCCTGGCCGGCAGCGGCAGCGTCAATCCCTTCCGGCAGTACGGGCTGGACTATAGCTTGAACGGGATGTTCAAGATCCTGGGGCGGCGCAACCTGTTCACGTTCGGCGGGAACTGGCGCTACACCAATGCCGACGGCTATTATGGCTATTCCAACACTGCGGTGCCGCGCTACACCATCGTCGATGTGCTCCATTTCGATCCGTCGCAATATCCAGCGCCGGCGAACCTCGTCCCCGATTCCTACGCACTGATAAACCACGAGTTCGAATTCGGGATCTACGGGAACATCAAATTCGAACTGTTCAAATGGCTGCATGTCGCAACCGGTCTGCGCTATAGCGGCTACACCCAGCGCGGCACCAACCTGTATCCCGGCTCCGGTGGTCTGCCCGACACCATTCAGGTCGTGAACCCGCTGCGCGCACGCGGCAAGACCAAACCCAACATCAGCGCCACGCTCGATCTGCCGCATCGCTTCACGCTGTACGGCAGTCACCAGGAAATCTACCAGATCCAGGCCACCACGCGGAACGCTCCGCCCAGCGATTTCATCCCGCCGCCGATCACCGGGTTCAACGACGAAGCAGGCGTGAAATGGGAAAGCGCGAACCGCAAGCTGAACGCGTCGCTCGGCTTCTACAACATCGTGAAGGACGGCCTGCTCACCTACGATCGAAAGAGCGGCAACGACATACCCCTCCTCCAGAACTACAAGAGCCGCGGCTTCGATTTCGAAGTGACCGGGCAGCTGTTCCCCGGGTTACAGGCATCGGGAAGCTACGCGTACAACAACAACAACCGGGCGACGACGAACCCAACCACCCTGGTGACGACGGATATTCCACTGGCATCCTTCCAGCCGCGCAACATCGTGAAAAGCTTCGTCGTCTATCGCGGCACGCACGGCTTCCTGAACCGGTTCATCCTGGGTGGCGGCGTCAACTACCAGTCCAGCGCCTATACGTCCGGATTGGTCTGCAAGGACGCGATCGTCACGGCGAAATGCGTGACGGGCACGACCTCCTATGCCTTCACCACTCCCGGATATTCCACGCTGGAGCTGAAGGGCGGTTACCAATTGTCTCGGCGGTTCGAACTGTCTCTGGACGCGAAGAACGTGACCAACGTCAAAGCCTATGAGGCTGTCCCGTTCCAGCAACTTCAAGCCTATAATTACTATGCCGAGCCATTTAGTATCCTAGCATCGCTGCACGCCAAATGGTGAACGGTGAAAATGGGTTCGATGGCGCGGCGATCGATCGGCAACAGGGGCAAACGGTGAAGAGATATTTGGTTCGCAGCTTAGCCCTTGCCATCGCCGCGACGCCGTTCGCGGCGGCGGCTCAGCCGGCGACGTCGGGGTCCAGGATCGAATTCGTCGACCCGATGGTGGCGACCACGCTGGCGCAAAAGGGGCACGATCTTTCGCCGCTCGGCATGTTCGCGGGGAGCGGCGGCGTCGTCAAATCGGTGATCGTCCTGCTGCTGCTGGCGTCGCTGCTGACCTGGACGGTCGGCGTGAAGAAAGCGATCGAACTGCGGCGCGAACGGCGACGGCTGCACGCCGGGGTGGCGACGCTGCACCGCGCCGGCGACCTGTCGACGATCGGCGACACGGGGTATGGCCCGCTCGCCGACATGGTGGTGGCTGCGGAGGACGAGATCGCCGCTTCCGCGCGGTCCGGCGCCGCGATGCCCGCGCAAGGCATTAAGGACCGGATCGCATTGCGGCTCGACCGGCACGAGGCGGCGCTGCGGCGGCAGGCGGGGCGCAGCATCGGGATATTGGCGATCGTCGGATCGACCGGGCCGTTCGTCGGGCTTGCGGGCACGGTGTGGGGCATCATGAACAGCTTCATCGGCATCGCGCAGTCGCACACGACCAATCTGGCGGTCGTCGCACCGGGGATCGCCGAGGCGCTGCTGACGACCGCGATCGGGCTGATCGCCGCGATCCCCGCCGTCGTCCTCTACAACATCTTCGCGCGCATCCTGTCGACCTTTGCGGGCGAAGTCGGCGATGCCGGGGCGGCGATCCTGTGTCTGGCGGCGCGCGAAGTCGACCGCGCCGAAGCGGGGCGCTGACCCGCCATGGCATTCAACATGCACCACGGCGACGAAGCGGCCGAATTCGCCGAGACGCCCGACATCAACGTGACGCCGTTCATCGACGTCATCCTGGTCCTACTGATCATCTTCATGGTCGCCGCCCCGCTGGCGACGGTCGACGTGCCGCTGGACCTGCCGGTGTCGAACGCCAAGGCGGAGCCGCCGCCGGCCGAGCCGATCGTCCTGTCGATCCAGACGGATCGCAGCTGGTCGGTCGGCGATCGCCATATCGACCGCGCCATGCTGGGCGCCGCGATCGATGCGCGCGCCAAGGGGGATCGGGGCGCACGCATCTTCGTCCGCGCGGACAAGACCGTGCCGTACGAGGCGCTGATGCAGGCGATGGATGCGCTGCGCGCCGAGGGCTATCTCAAAATCTCGCTGGTCGGGCTCGAGACGACGGGTCGAGGTGGGTGATCGGGCGCCCCGTCCCGTCCTCCGGTCCGGCGTGGGGCCGGGCGCTGGCCGTCGCCGGCGGCGCGCATCTCGCCGCGATCGGGGCATTGTTCGTGCATTTCATACCGGCGACGCCGGCGGTCAACGATCCCCCTGCCATCGCGGTCGAAATGGCGCCGCCGGTCGCGCTCCCCGCGCCGAAGCACGACACGCCGACGCCGCGCCAGGTCGAGGCGCCGGAGCGGACGCCGCAGAAGCAGCCCGAACCCAAGAAGCTGCCTTTCCCGCCTCCACCATTGCAAGTCGCGGATGCCAAGCCCGAGGTGGTGCTGCCGCCGCGCAAGGTCGAGCAGCCCCCGCCCGAAAAGGTCAGCCCGCTACCCCCTGCCCCCACCACCACGCAACAGGCCGCACCCGACCTGAAACCGGATACCCGGGTGGCGGCGTTGCTGACCGGCGGCGCGGCCCCGGGAAAGGCCAGTGCGGCGGATATATGGGACGCGCGGGTGCGCAGCCGGATCGAACTGAAGAAACGCTATCCCGCTCTGGCGGAACAGCAGCTGCAGCAGGACGATGTGAACGTGTTCCTGGCGGTGGACCGTACCGGTCACCTGCTGGAGGCGCGGATCAAGGCCAGCCGCGGCTTCGGCATGCTGGACGCGGCTGCGTTGGAGGCGGTGCGCAACGCCGCGCCCTATCCCAAGGCACCCGCCGAAATCACAGGCGACCCGATCCGCCTCACGGTCTTCGTCCGCTTCTACAAGAAGGCACGGTAGCGGCCATGGCCACATGTTCGCAGGAGCCGCCCCGCTGATGTTCCGGTCGATCAAGGGTTCTGCGACGGCGCTCGGCCGGGACGATCTGATCGATCTGTACCTCGAGATCCGTCCCAAGCTCGAACGCGTGATCGCCCGCCGCACCGGATCGCTCACCCTCGCCGCCGACCTGGCGCAGGAGATGTTCTTCAAGATCGACACGATCAAGACGGCCCTGCCGTCGCGCGCCGATGCCGAACGCTATTTCCTGCGCGTCGCGGTGAACGCGTCGCTCGATCACCTCAAGGTCGAATCCCGCCGCCGCGCGATCCTGCAGGAGGCGGGCGAGACCGCGATCCCGGCGACGGTGCCGTCGGTGGAACGCGGCGCACTGGCGCGGGACGAACTGCGGCGGGTCGAACAGGCGCTGGCGGAATTGCCGGAAAAATGTCGTGCGGTGTTCGTGTTGAGCCGGTTCAACGGCCTGTCGCACGCGCAGATCGCGGCGGAACTGGGCGTCTCGCAAAGTCTGGTGGAGAAATATGTCGTGCGTGCCTTGCTGCATTGCAGGGCGCGATTGGCCGATTGAACAGGTTGCGGTTGGGATGCTGCCGGGTCGTTACAGCATCAATGATACAGGCGAATAAGACTATCATGGCTGGAATTGTCGACAATATCATCAGGTTCCCGGGCGAAACCGTGGCCGATGGTGCGACGGCCGATGTGGAAGCCACCGCCGCTTTGTGGCTGGCGCGGATGACTTCGGGATCATGGACGCTGGGCGATCTCGCCGCGTTCGAATTCTGGCGCGCGGCGTCGCCCGACCATGACCGCGTCTTCACCGAACTGGAGGCGCTGTGGGACCGGTTGGGCACCGGCAACGCGTCGTCGGACCTCCGTCGCCGGGTGTCGGCCGGATTGCGCCGGCGGGGGATCGCGCAAGGCTGGGCGGTCCGGCTGGGGCAGATCGCCGCCGCGATCGTCGCGGTCGCGGGGATGACGCAATATCTGACGACGTGGCGTTACGATTATCACACCGCAGCCGGCGAGATCCGGCAGGTGGCGCTGGCCGACGGGTCGACCGTGTACCTGAAGGGCGACACCGCGCTGAACGCCACGATCTCCGCCAAGGGCGAGCGGACGGTGGAACTGGCACGAGGCGAGGCGTTCTTCGAAGTGAAGCACGATGCCGCGCGCCCGTTCATGGTCATCGCCGGCAACGGTGTGGTGCGCGATATCGGCACGGGCTTCTCGGTCGAACGCAACGGCCAGTCGACGACGGTGGCGGTGGAACATGGCAGCGTCGCGGTCACCGCCAGCGGCCGATCCGAAATGCTGGCGGCGGGCGATGCGGTGTCGCTCGGCCTCTACGACATGGGTCGCAGGCTGCACGTCGATCCGAACGTGATCTCGCCGTGGCGCCGCGGCCTGTACATCGCCGAGGGCAAGCCGCTGGTCGACGTCCTCGCCGATCTGGACGAATATCATCCGGGTCGGATCATCGTGACCAGCCAGGCGCTGGCCAGCCGCCGCGTCAACGCGGTCGTCCAGATCGGGCATGTCGACGCGCTGCTCGACTCGCTGGGCGGCATGGCCGGGGTTTCGGTTCGGCGGTGGGGGCCGCTGACCATCATCAGCGAGCGGCCGCGCTAGCACCCGCGACCCCGCTTATTCGACATCCCGCCGGGCCGCGTGTCGCGCAGCGGCCGGCCTCTCTCGATCTGCGCCCATAGCGAAGGACCTATCATGCCCCGTTCGACCTACCGCTTCTTGTGTTCGGGGATCGGCGCGACGTTCGCGGTCCTGGCGATCGGCACCGCAGTCGCACCGATCGTCGCGCGCGCGCCGAACAGCCAAAGCGCCAGGAAACCCAATCCGCCGGTCATCTTCGCGCAGACCAAGAGCGATCTGGCGGTCGATCCCGCCGCGCGGTTCGGGCGCCTGCCGAACGGGATGACCTACGTCATCTACAAGAACAGGACGCCGCCGGGTACGGCGATCGTCTGGATGCGCGTCGCCGCGGGATCGGCGATGGAGCAGGAGGACCAGCGCGGGCTGGCGCACTTCATCGAGCATATGGCGTTCAACGGATCGAAGAACATTCCGCAGGGCGAATTCGTCAGGTTGCTGCAACGCGACGGCCTGGCCTTCGGCGCGGACACCAATGCGCAGACGCAGAATTTCCAGACGATCTACAATCTGAACCTGCCCGATGCCAGCCAACCCATCGTCGTCGATGCGCTGTTCCTGATGCGCGAGACGGCGGGCAATCTCACCTTCGATCCCGGGGCGATCGACCGCCAGCGCGGCGTCGTGCTGGGCGAGGAGCGCGCGCGCGCCTCCGTCTCCAGCCACGCGAACGAGCTGCAATTGCAGCAGATGTTTCCCGGCACCAAATTTCCCGAGCGGATCCCGATCGGCAAGGTCGACGTGCTGAAGACCGCGCAGCGCCCGACCTTCCTGCAATTCTACAACGACTTCTACCGGCCCGAATATACTACGCTGATCGTCGCGGGCGATGTCGACCCGGACGTGGTCGAGGCCGATATCCGCCGTCGCTTCTCCGACTGGCATCCCGCGCCGCAATCTCCGGCCGGGCGGACCGATTACGGCACGCTGATCCCGCGCACGAAGCCGGAGGCACATGTCCATGTCGCGGCCGGACTGACCGATACGATCTCGATCGGTTGGGCGACGCCGCCGGTCGACGTGGTGGAGACAAAGGCGAAGGACATCGACGATCTGCGCTTCGCGATCGCCAATGCGATATTGAGCGAACGGCTCGGTCGCGCCGCCAAGGGGCCGGACGCCACCTTCATGAGCGCCGGCCTGGACCGCGAGAATATCGCGCGGATGGCGCGGCTGGTGTCGATCGGTATCGAGCCCAAGGACGGCCAGGACCGCGCCGCATTCCTGCAGGTGATGGCGATCGTGCGCGAATATCTGGCCAACGGCCCGACCCAGGCCGAGCTCGACCGCACGCTGCTTCGGTTCGACCGGATGTTCACCGAGCGCGCCGCGTCTGCCAGGACGATACCCACCCAGGCGCTCGCCGCGCAGATATTGGCGTCGCTGGCCAATCAGAGCGTGCTGCAATCGCCGGTCCAGGGACTGGGCGAGTTCAAGGACCTGAAGCCGGGCTTCACGCTGGCCGCGATCCGCACCGCGCTGGCGCAGATCAAGCTGGCCGATCCGCCGTTGATCTGGTGGCAGGGCGAACACGCCACGCCGTTCGACGAAGCGGCGATGCTGGCGGCGTACCGCGACGCGCTGGCCGCGCCGATCGGGACCTACAGCGCGCAAGGAAGCGTCGCCTGGCCCTATACGCAGTTCGGCACCCCCTCCGCGATCGTATCGCGCACGACGCTGGCCGAGGTCGGCGCGACGCGGGTGACGTTCGCCAACGGCGCCGTCCTGACCGTCAAGCAGACTCCGTACGAACAGAATAGCGTCCATATCGTCGTCCAGCTGGGCAACGGCATCCTGGGCATTCGTCCCGACCAGGCCGCGGATCTGTTCATGGCGCGGCAGATCGGGCTGGAGGCCGGCGGGCTGGGCAAGCTGTCCGGCGACGATATCCGCGAAGCGCTGATCGGCAAATCCTATGGCCTGGGGGTCTCGGTAGGCACCAACGCCACCAGCCTGACCGGCCATACGAACGGCACCGACCTGGACGTGCAGATGCAGGTCATCGCGGCGTTCATCACCGATCCGGGCTATCGTCCCGACGCGCTCGCGCGCGCCAAGGCGGCGTTGCCCGCCTTCTACGCCGCCAGCCGCACATCGCCCGACGGCGTCTACAAGCTGAAGGCCACCGGCGCGGTCTACGGCGACGATCCGCGCTTCCGCACGCCGACGAAGGAGGAGACGCTGGCGGTCGACAATGCGCATATCGTCGCGGTGATGAAGGATCAATTGGCGCATGGACCGATCGACGTCACCATCGTCGGCGACATCACGCCGGACGAGGCGATCCGGCAGGTCGGCGCGACGCTGGGCGCGCTGCCCCCCCGGCCCGCGGCGGTCGACGTAGCAGGGGCCGCGACGGTGCGGTTCCCGACCAACGACCTGCACCGCGTCTATACGCATGACGGCCGCGCGGATCAGAACATCAGCGTCATCGCCTGGCCGACCATCGATTATTATGCCGATCCCCATATGGCGGCGGCGCTGGAACTGCTGGCCGCGGTCATGACGATGCGCGAACTGGAGGAGGTCCGCGAACGGCAGGGCGCGACCTATTCCGCCGGCGTGAACAGCAGCGCGTCGCGTATCTTCGCCGGCTTCGGTTATCTGCAAAGCCGCGCGAGCGTAAAGCCCGAGGTGGACGACCTCTATTACGCCACGGTGGCCAAGATCGCGGACGATCTGAAGAGCAAGCCCGTCTCCGCGGACGAGCTGAAGCGTGCGCGCCTGCCGCTGATCGACCGGCTGCACAACGAGAAGAACGCGAACGGCTATTGGACCGGACTGTTGTCGGGCACGATCCGCGATCCCCGCCAGATCGCGAGCGCACAGGCGCGCGAGCGGACCCTGATGTCGATCACCGCGACCGACATCCAGCAGGCGGCGCAGACCTATCTCGACATGGCGAAGGCGCTGCGCATCCAGGTCAAACCCAGGGCCGAGGCGAAATGACCCATCACGTCCATGGCAATGTGCGCGCCAGATCGACCTTTGCGCCCTGGCGTGTGGCCGACCGCGCGGGCTAAGCGCATGGACGAACAGGAGAAGCGCCCATGACCACCGACGATCCCGTAGCATTGGATGGCCTGGGCCAATTGAACGCGATGCTGGCGACCGGGCGGCAACCGCCGATCGGCGAGACGATGAACTTCGCGCTCGTCGCGTTCGAGCGCGGCAGCGCGGTGTTCGAGGGCGAACCCGATCGCAGTGTCTACAACCCGATCGGGTCGGTTCATGGCGGCTATGCGGCGACCCTGCTCGACAGCGCCTGCGGGATCGCGGTGCATTCGCAGCTTGGCGTCGGCCAGGGCTATACGACGCTGGAACTGAAGATCGCCTATCACCGCGGACTGTCGGACAAGAGCGGGCGGGTCCGTGCCGTGGGCCGCGTCGTGTCGATGGGTCGCCGCGTCGCCTTTGCCGAGGCGACGCTGCACGATGGCGAGGGTCGGCTCTGCGCATCCGCGACATCGACGCTGCTGGTCTTCGACGTGCCCCGCTAAGCTGACGGCTCAGGCGGGATCGCGCGCCGGGCCGGCGGAGAGCGGGTCGCCATCGGCCGCGGGCGTGATGAGCTGCAACTGCTGCGGCGCGGTGTTGAGATCGATGCCCGCCGCGGGAAATTCGCGTAGCAGGCAGAACAGCAGCTCGCTCCTGGTCGCGTAGACGTCGCGCTGCGTGGCGACATAGGCGAAGCTGTTCACGTTCACGCGCCCGTTATCGATCGAATCCACGAACACCTTGGGCGGCGGATCGGCCAGCACCGCCGCGCTGGCGTCGTACATCGCTAGCAGCATCTGCTGCACCTTGTCGATATCGGTGCCGATCCCGACGGAGAATTTCAGTTCCACCCGCCCGATCGGGTCCGCCAGCGTCATATTGCGCACCGTCTTCGTGATGAGTTCCGAATTGGGCACGATCAGCGTCGACCGATCGCGGATCTGGATTTCGGTCGCGCGGACGCTGATCTTGCGGACATCGCCCTCCAGGTCGCCGATCCGGATCAAGTCGCCGATCTTGACCGGACGTTCGGCGAGGAGGATCAGCCCGGACACGAAATTCTGCGTGATCGCCTGCAGGCCGAAGCCGATCCCGACCGAAAGCGCCGACAGCAGCAGGGCGATCCGTTCGAACCCGATGCCCAGGGACGCGAGCGCCCAAAGGCACGCGATGATCGGCCCGACATAGCCCGCCACCGTGGCGATGGAATTGCGTGCGCCGGCATCGAAGTCCGTCACCGGCAGATAACGCTGGGTCAGCCAATGCTGAACGAGCCGCGCCACGAACAGCCCGATCACGAGGACCGCCACCGATTGCAGGACCGCGCCGGGCGATATCGTCAGCTCGCCGATCGTGATCCCCTTCGCCAGGCTGGCGAACGGATCGATCAGCGTATCG
>CAXTVB010000073.1:0-11462 GCA_964247555.1 uncultured Sphingomonas sp.
TATGCCGAAAGGACGCGTGCGATCTGCGCTGCCGGTGCCTGCGTGATCGTCGCCAGCTTGGTGGCGGGTGCCACCAACAGACCGACGATCTTCGCCCGCAGTTCGTCCAGCGACGGCAGTGTGGCGAGCGCCTTCACGCCCTCCACGTCCAGCGCGGTCGCGCCCATCGCACCACCCACGATTTCGAACTTGTCGTTCGTCTTCGCGAATTCGACGGCCACCTTGGCGGCGGCCACCGGGTCGGGCGAGGTGGCCAGCGCGACCGGTCCCGTCAGCATGTCGCCGATCGAGAGATAGTCGGTGCCGTCCAGCGCGATCCTGGCAAGCTTGTTCTTCGAGACCTTGTACGTCGCGCCGACCGCGCGCATCTTCGTCCTCAGGTCCGTCGACTGGGCGACGGTCATGCCGAGATTGCGGGTGACGACCACCACGCCCACCTCGGAGAAGGTGCGGTTGAGTTCGGCGACGGCTGCGGCCTTTTGAGCACGATCCATGCCATTCTCCATTCATGAGCGCAGCCCTGCGGCCGCGCCCGGTTGCAGTCCGACGACGGAAATCCGGCGCCGGTTGTCCAACGATGGGGAAGGGCAGACGCCCGAATACGGGCGGCAGGCCGGCCAGCGACGAGGCGCTTGCCGGCTTAAAATCCTGTCCCCGTCTCGGTGGGAGATTAAGCCGGGCAAATCCCCGGCACCCACTGTCTCGGACGGTACGCACGGCGGGCAGGACCCGCCGGGCAAGGGCGCGCCTATAAAGACGCGCGCGGGGAAGTCAAATCGTCAGGCGGTCGCCAGCATCATGCGCGCGGCGGGGCGGCGATAGACGACCCAGTCGTGCAGCCCGATCGCGGAGCCCGCGACCAACGCGCCGATCAGCATGTCGGTCAGATAATGCGTCCCCTCCACCGGCGTCGCCAGCAGCATCGCGCCGTTCAGCGCGAGGACCGGCACGCGCAACCGGCGGATCGGCCAGGCGGCGACGATGTAGAGCACCGCGGCCGCGGTATGGAAGCTCGGCGCGGAAACGAGCCCGCGCAGCGTGCCCAGGTCGATCAGGTGCATCGCATGCAGGCGCAGCGGCGGAATCAGCTCGGGCTGCCACAGCGCGCTTTCGGGCATGTAGGGCACCGGCCCGTGCCACAGATAGGCGAGGGGACCGATCGCGGGCATGAAGCGGAAGACGGCGAGCGTCAGGATCGCCGCGACCCAGAAGCGCGACATGAACCGCCAGGCATCGCCCTCCCGGTCGGTCCAGGCATAATAGCCGAGCAGGACGACGGGCGGCCAGTAGATGCTTTCATAGGCCAGCCGACCGATGCGCTGCAGCGCGGGATGTTCGGCGACCGTGCGATACCAGACCAGCCAGTCGAAATGCAGCAGCGTATCGAACCGCGCGAGCCCGGCATCGACGAACCCGTGCGTCGCGGCGGCGACCGGATAGCTGGCGATCGCGCCCAGCAGGACGATGAAGGTGAACAGCGCGTAATATTCCGCGCAGCGCGCGATCCGCCGCAGCACCGGCCGCGCCGTCCTGCGCGTCGCGAACCGCAGTGCGACCGCGATCCCTGCCGCAGCGTAATATGGCAGCGTGTCCAGCGTCGTCAGTTGCACGCGCAGCCCGCTTTCCACGAGCGCCAGCGCGAGCAGGATCGTGAACGCCACGGTCGTACCGATCACCCAACGCCGCGCGGTGGATCTCGAGGGCTGCACCGGCTGGCCGAAGCGCGGGGAGCGGGGAGCGGGGGTAGCCCAGGGGCTTGTCGACGACGGCGGCACGTACACGGGCAATATCTCTGGCGAAGGGGTGCCGCGATGGGCTGTGGGTGGCTTAACCCAATACGACGCCGACGGGCAGTATCGATGACTCCTTAATGACAAGTGTGTCCGTGACGCATCAGGCATCGTCGGGGCGGAGGGAAAGAGGCGGCAGTGCCTGCAGCGTCGGAGACCGCCTCCCCGGCGGAGGCCGGGGCCCGGTTGCCGGACGGTGTCGGTCGCGCGACTCACACGCCACATCGACCTTCGCGACCGGGCCCCGGCCTGCGCCGGGGAGGCATACTGAGAGCCATTTGCACATGCATGCAGAAAGGGCCGGCATCGCTCCCGGCCCTTTGCCGGTAATGCCCGGACCAACCGATCGTCACCCCGGGCTCGGCCCGGGGTCCCGCTTCTTCGGGCGTTGGGAAGAAGCGGGGCCCCGGCTCGAGGCCCGGGGCGACGGCTTTCCTCAGTCCATCGTCAAACGCGATCGCTCGCGTCGGTCGATAAGCCTACGCGCCTGCGACCTCGGCGGTATCGACCTTGATCCCCGCGCCCATGGTGCTGGAGATCGCGACCTTGCGGACGTACTTGCCCTTCGCGCCCGATGGCTTGGCCTTCACGATCGCGTCGACCAGTGCGTCGAAGTTCGCGCGCAGGTCCTCCGCCGGGAACGACGCCTTGCCGATGCCCGAATGGATGATGCCCGCCTTCTCGACCCGGTATTCGATCTGGCCGCCCTTGGCGTCCTTGACCGCCTGTGCGACGTTCATCGTGACCGTGCCGAGCTTGGGGTTCGGCATCAGGCCCTTGGGACCCAGCACCTTACCCAGGCGACCGACGATGCCCATCATGTCCGGGGTCGCGATGCAGCGGTCGAAATCGATCGTACCGCCCTGGATCGTCTCCATCAGATCCTCGGCACCGACGACGTCGGCCCCGGCGGCCAGCGCCTCCTCGGCCTTCGCGCCGCGGGCGAACACGCCGACGCGGACGGTCTTGCCGGTGCCCTTAGGCAGGGTCACCACGCCGCGGACCATCTGGTCGGCGTGACGCGGATCGACGCCCAGGTTCAACGCGACTTCGATCGTCTCGTCGAACTTCGACGTCGCGCCCGAACGCGCCATGCCGATCGCCTCGTCGATGCCGTGCAGCTTCGTGGGATCTACCGTGACGGCCTTCTGCTTCTTGCTAACGAATGCCATGATCTCAGCCCTCCACCACTTCGAGGCCCATCGCGCGGGCGCTGCCTTCGATGATGCGGGTCGCCGCTTCGATGTCGTTGGCGTTCAGGTCCTTCATCTTGGTCTGCGCGATCTCGCTCAGCTTGCTGCGCGCGATCTTGCCCGCGGACAGCTTGCCCGGCTCCTTGGAACCCGACTTCAGGCCCGCGGCCTGCTTGATGAGGAACGAGGCGGGGGGCGTCTTCGTCTCGAACGAGAAGCTGCGGTCGGCATAGACCGTGATCTTCGTCGGGATCGGCGTCCCCTTGGCGATGTCCGTCGTGGACGCGTTGAACGCCTTGCAGAATTCCATGATGTTCACGCCGCGCTGACCCAGCGCCGGACCGATCGGCGGCGCGGGCTTCGCGTCGCCGGCCGGCACCTGCAGGTTGATGTAACCGGTAATCTTCTTTGCCATGTCACTCTCTTTCGAGGGGCGATGATGCCCCGATCAAGTCGAGCGGTTCGAACGGGCACGCGCAAACGCACCCTCCCGCAAGGTTTTCCGTCGCCGATGCTCTGGAAGCGGGCGCCGATAGCCGAAACGAGCCCGCCTGTCCAGCGACCGGAGACCGCGGCGCGTCCTTCGATCTCCCCCGCTGACCGCCGGCTCGTCCGCGAGTGAACCCTATTTCAACGATTATGCCCCATCAGCGCCCTGTCCGATCCGACGACCAGGAGGTGCATCCTTGATCTCGAACGCGCCCGGTACCCAGCATGGGCTGGCTGTCGGCATCATGGGGTTCGGGTTGGCGTTCGCTTTGGGCGTTGGCCTGCATGCAAGGGCGCTGACCCTCGATACGCACGATCTTACCGTCGTGACGGCCGTACTGACGTTCGTTGCCTGCGGTGCGTGGTGTTTGTTCCGGCTTGGGGCGAAGAGGCTGGCATGCGCCTTGTTCTCATCGACGATATTGTTCGCCATCGTCCTCATCGCGCTTCTCGAGACGGCCCTGCTTGCCACCCATGGCCATCCATTCGCGGACCCCGTGTTTGCTGCGGCGGATGCCGTCATCGCACCATGGTTGGACTGGCAGAGCGTCGCTGCCTGGTTCCTTCGTCATCCGGTCGTGTCGGGTGTATGCGAATGGGTGTACCACAGCATCGCGTGGCAACCATTCGCGCTGATCATGGCGCTCTGCTGGTCGCGACGTCTGCCGGAGGTGTGGCGGTTTATCGGCATGTGGACGTTCGCGCTGATCATCTGCCAGATCGTCTTCGCGCTCTATCCGGGGGTGGGCGCATATGTCTTCCACCATGTGGATCCCGCCCTGGCCTCGCCGACAAGTGAGGCGGTGTCGTCAGGGCAATTGCGGTTGCTGACCAAGCTTCGCGCGGCGTCGATGACGAGGATCGATGCTGGCTGTATCGGCGGCATCATCACCTTCCCCAGCTTCCACGCGGTGGCGGCGGCTTTGCTCGCCAGGGGCTATTGGCGGATCCCTGCGTTGCGCTGGCCGTTCGCCGCGCTGAATGCGGCGATGCTCGCGACGGCCGTGCCGATGGGTGGCCACTATTTCGTCGATCTGGTCGCGGGGCTGGCGGTCGCGGGCTTCACCATCTGCCTATTCGACGCGTCGCCGATCGAATGGCATGACACATCGGGCTTTCAACCGTTTCGTCTTCCACGCCGACGCCCCGATGGCTTGGTCCGCGCCGGAAACCTTGCATAGTGGATGAAGCAGGGCGACGCGGCTTTCCGCTTCGCAATGTCGGCAATGGCGATCTTGGGCGCGCCCGCCCGCGATCATCCGCTTTCGGCCGGACGCCCGTTACGTCGCCAACCGCGGCAGGGGCTGGGGCGGAAGCGAGGCGGCGTCGCCATCGGTCCGAAGCGACGCAGCGATCGATGACAGCAGGGTGTGCGATCGCCACATCGCGGCACCTTTGCCGTCCGCGGCCTCGGCGTGATCGAACTGCACGCTGATGGCGCGGTCGACGATCGCGATCGCTTCCGGCGTGTTCAGGGTCCGCTTCTCGCACAGTCCGTGCAGCAGGCTTTCCACCAGGATCAGTGCCGCTTGGCCCGACGCGTCCGACAGGTCGGGCGTCGCACCCGGCAGGGTGGGGTCATTGTCGTTGTAGGACATGGAAATCGCGCCTCCGGTACAGGCGGGAGCGTCGAATGCTCTCAGCCGCCGACGCCTGGAAAAAGCCTGCCAACGATGATCCGTGGATACGCGCCTCCGCCATCTCTGCCATAACCTATGCCAACAAAGCATAATAACATCGGTCAATGTCTTATCGAGCAGGGACGGGGTAGGACTGCCCATGGTCAACCGGTTCGTACAGAAATTGAGCGGATTGGCCGAATTGACGGCCGATGACTGTGCCGCGCTGCGCCGTGCCACTGCGCGGCCGCGGCGCTACACCGCACGGCAGGACATGATCCGCGAGGGCGACGAGCCCGGACCGATGTTCGTGGTGATGGAAGGCTGGGCCTGCCGATACAAGATCCTGCCGAGCGGTACGCGCCAGATCATGGCGTTCCTGATGCCCGGCGACGCATGCGACTTGCACATCAAGCTGCTGGCCGAGATGGACCATAGTATCCAGACCGTCACGGCGGCGGTGGTAGCGACGGTGTCTCGCTCGGAAATGCAGGACTTGATGGACCAGCATCCCAATATCGCGTCCGCGATGTATTCCGCCCAGCTGGTCGACGAAGGCATCATGCGCGCCTGGATCGTCAGCATGGGCCGCCGCAGCTCGGCCGAGCGGGTCGCGCACCTGATCTGCGAACTGTATCTGCGTGCGCGCAACATCGGCTTGACCGGCGACGGCGAATTCGCCCTGCCGCTGTCGCAGATCGTCCTTGCCGACGCGCTCGGCATGACGGCGGTGCATATCAACCGGGTGTTGAAGGAACTGCGCCTGTCTGGCGCGATGGCGTTGCAGCGCGGCAGCGTCACGATCCTGGATCCGGTGAAGCTGGTGCATATCGCCGGGTTCGACGAGAATTACCTGCATCGGCGATTGCGACAGGTGGGATGATGCTACCCAGCTCAAGCATGCAATTAGGATGTTCTCCCGCGAACGCGGGGGCCCAGGGCTACGCAGGACGACGCTCGCGGCTCCTGGACCCCCGCTTTCGCGGGGGAACGGCAAAGAGGTGCCATCGGGATGGCGACACGGGAATAAATCCCGTTTCTTCGTCGGTCGGGTCGCAGTAGCGACCCGCCGGCCGGTCGAGCGCCGTCTCGCTCGTAGCTCCGCTAAGAGCGTGCGGCCGCTTCGTTCGGCTTGCGCCTTACTTGCTGCGCTCGACTTGCTCGAAGTCCAGTTCCACCGGGGTCGCGCGGCCGAAGATCGAGACGGAGACCTTGACCTTCGACTTGTCGAAATCCAGTTCCTCGACCGTGCCGTTGAAGCTGGCGAACGGACCGTCCAGCACCTTGACCGCATCGCCGATCTCGTAATCGACCTTGATCTTGTGCTTGGGCGCCGCGGCGGCTTCCTCCTTCGAATTCAGCATCCGCGTGGCTTCGGTTTCGCTGATCGCCTGGGGCTTGCCCATGCTGCCCAGGAAGCCGGTCACCTTCGGCGTGTTCTTTACGAGGTGATACACGTCGTCGTTCATCTCGAGCTTCGCCAGCACGTAACCGGGCATGAACTTGCGTTCCACCGCGATCTTCTTGCCGCGACGCGCCTCGGTGATCGTCTCGGTCGGAACCTCGATCTGCTCGACCAGCCGGTCGAGACCCATGCGGGTCGCCTCCGCCATGATCGAATCGCGGACCTTGCCCTCGAAACCCGAATAGGCGTGGATGATGTACCAGCGCGCCATGCCGCCGAACCCTTTTATTGCGCGAGCTTGAGCAACGCCGTGACGATCGCCTGGAAGATCGAATCGACGCCGAGGAAGAACAGCGCGAGGACCGTCGTCATCACGACGACCATCACGCCCGTCATCACGGTCTCGCGACGCGTCGGCCAGACGACCTTCTTGGTCTCCGTCTGGACCTGTCGGATGAATTCGATGGGGGACGTCTTCGCCACTGGCCTGCCAACCCGCTTGGAGAGAATACCGACTCCGCGAGACATGGGACCGCCACCGTTTCCCTGCCGGGACCCGGTGCGTACCATCCTCGCTGTCGGATGAGGGCGGCAGATAGCGCCGGTGCGGGGGGAACGCAAGCATGCGGTCGCCGGAGCGTCGCGCGGGCGGGGTGGCGAGGCCCTGTTGCTCCGCGCGAGGCCGTTCGGCGCGACGAACGAGGCATTGACAAGCAACTAGGAAAAGTCTGCAACATCTTGCCGGTGACTGACAATGACAGATCGTTCATTGCTACGTTAGGTATTTAGTCGACTTAGAGGCGGAATTAACCCGCTCAATACTTAAACTGCGTTTTAACGCCTGTCGATTAGAGCGGGGCTCGCGCCGCCCAGACGGGCCAGGCGGGAGACGCGACGATGACCAGTATCAGCAACACGATGCCCAGTTTCCCGATGCCGCCGTCGCCGCGCGCGCGGATCGATGCGAAGATCGCCGCGGCGACATCGGCCGGCACGATCAGTCAGACCGACGGCACCGCACTGGAAACCGCGGTCGAGGCGATCGGCCAGTCGCTGCGCGGTGGCGGCGCGAGCGGGGCAAGCGCCGGCGACACGACCGCGACGACGAGCGGTAGCGGCACGTCGTTCAAGGACAAGCTGGACGGCCTGATCGACGCGCAGGTCACAAGCGGAACGCTGACCGACGCGCAAGCGACGGAATTGAAGGGCATGTTGGGCCAGGGCGCACCGGTCCAGGGCACGGGGGGCCAGGACGCCGATACGGGCCAGGTGGCGGCGAAGACCGGCACCACCGGCGCGGCCCCGGCGGCCGGTGGCGCGGTGCATGGCCACCACCATCATGGCGGCGGTGGCGGCATGGCGGCGATCATGGCCGCGCTCGACGGCAGTGACTCGACCGACGGCAGCACCGATACCAGCGCGATCGACGCGCTGACCGGTACGACCGCAACCGGTACGACCTCGACCGGTACGGCGGCGGCATCGACGACAGCGTCGGCCACGACATCGACGACCGCGGTGAGCAGTACCGACACCGCGACGCAGCAACTCGACAAGCTGATCGGGTTCCTGGAGAAGATGCGCGAAAGCATCGGCTCGTCGCAGACCTATGGATCGGCGAGCGCCAGCGGTTCGGGGACCGATGCGGCAGGGATGGTGTTCAGCGGCATCGCTTGAATGCATTTTTCCCCGGCTTTCGCGGTGGAACCGGAAAGACGCTCAGGTTGGGGCCCGGACCGAACTCCCGGCGACAATCTGTTACACATTCGCCCTTGCCCGGACCACGTCGTGCAAACATCGGCTGGCTGCTCGCTCGCGACCACAGCCGGAGACCACGCATGCTTCGTTCGTCCGCCCTTCGCCTCGGTTCCTCACGTCGCGTCTCGATCGCCATGGCGTGCCTCCTGGCGCTGGGCGCATGTGCGTCCGACCGCGAGGCCGAACCCCATGGCCATGGCGGGCACCGCCCCGACGGTCCGCCGCCGCGACCGCGCGAACGGGTGTTCCTCAGCCCGATGGGCGAACCCTTCCGCGCCGCCGCCGACGCAGGCGATCCCGAACGCGCCTGGTTCGACGGCGCCGACACCGATCGTAACGGGCAGCTGACGCCGGCCGAGTTCCAGGCGGATGCGGCCCGGTTCTTCGCGACGCTGGACGTCGGCCGCGATGGCGAGATCGACCCCGCGGATATCGAACGCTACGAAACCATCGTCGCGCCCGAGGTTCGCTCGGGCAGCGGCGGCATGGGTGGTGCCCGCGGCGGCGGCAACCGCGCGGGCGGCGGCGGAGGCCGGTCGCATGGCGGCGGCATGGGCCGCGGTGGCGGTGGCGGTGGCGGCGGGATGGGCGGTAGCGGCGGTGGCCGGCGCGGCGGGAGCGGGGGTAGCGACGGCGGCAGCAGCGCGCCGCAAGCGACCGAACCGGTGCGTCAGGGCGCCGGGCGCTACAGCTATCTCGACATCCCCGAACCGGTGGTCGCGGCGGATGCGAACATGAACCGCGGGATCGACGCCAATGAATTCGCGGCCGCGGCGGCGAGCCGGTTCAAGCTGCTCGACCAGAATGGCGACGGGATGCTGAGCTGGGTCGAACTGCCGCATGTCCATGGGCGTGGCGGCGGGATGCGCGGTCCGGGTGGCGGTGGGCATGGCGGCCATCGACCGCCCATCGGTCAATGAGGCGGCACATCGATACGGCAAACACCGCGATAATGGCAGGAGTGGGGGGACTCGAACCCACGGCCCTCGGTTTTGGAGACCGATGCTCTACCAACTGAGCTACACTCCTACTGCGACGCCCCTTAACTGCACGATCGGGCAGGGGCAAGGCGCGACCGCGGGGAAATCCGTCGGGCGCGCCCGACAAATCCATGGTTGGCGGCGGATCGTCCGGCTAACGATCGTGCCGGAGGGGAATCGAGACATGACGAAACGCATCCCGCGCGGGAACAAAATCCTGTGGGCGTTGGCGGCGGTCGGCGCGGCGCTGGTGGCGCCTGCCGTCGCGGCCGATCCCGCCGCGCCAGATTTCGGGCCGATGCTCGAACGCTTCACCTATCCCTATCCGGTGCAGACGCTGACCGTCGATATCGTCGGCCAACCTGCGACCATGGCGTTCATGGATGTCGCGCCGCCCCGGCCGAACGGTCGTGCGGTCGTCCTGCTGCACGGCAAGAATTTCTGCGGCGCGACCTGGGAAACGACGATCGGCAGCCTGACCGCCGCGGGCTACCGCGTGCTGGTGCCGGACCAGATCGGGTTCTGCAAATCGTCGAAACCGCGCGCCGCGCAATATAGCTTCGAGATGATGGCCGCGCTGACCCGTCGACTGATGGAGTCGCGGGGCATTTCGCGCGCTTCGATCGTCGGCCACTCGTTCGGCGGCATGCTCGCGATGCGGTTCGCGATCATGTATCCCGATATGGTCGATCGGCTGGTGCTGGTGAACCCGCTTGGGTTGAAGGACCGGTCCGAGGAAGGCCTGCCCTATGTCGATCTGGACACGTTATGGGCAAGCGAGAAGAAGACGAACTACGCCGCGATCAAGGCGTACGAGCAGGACAATTACTATCACGGCACCTGGAAGCCGGCCTATGACCGCTGGGTCTGGATGATGGCGGGCATGTATCAGGGCGGGGGCCGCGACGGCGTGGCGCTGGCGCAGGCGAAGACCAGCGAGATGGTGAAGACGCAGACCGTCGCGCACGAACTGTACCGGATCACGCCGCCGACCACGTTGATCGTCGGGACGCTGGACCGGACCGCGTTCGGTCGCGCGCAGACGCCGGCGAACCTGCGTCGCTTCCTCGAAGCCATCCCGCTGATCGCGCCGTCCGCCGCGCGTCAGATGAAGGACGCGACCCTGGTCCGCATCGAAGGCGTCGGCCACGCGCCGCAGATCGAGGATCCCGTGCGCTTCGATCCGGTGCTGCTGACCGCGCTCAATCGTCCGCGTCGCTAGTCAGACGAAGCGGCGGATCGGCCGGCTTGGCCTCGCCCAGATGGGTCATCTTCCCGTCGACCTGCGCACCGGCGTCGATCGCCAGCGTTTCGTAGGACACGTCGCCGCTGATCCGTGCCGTCCGCTCGATGGTCAGTGCGGCGACCGCGACCGATCCCTCGATCGTGCCGGCCAGCCGCGCTGTCTTTGCCTTCACGACGCCCGCGATCCGGCTGGACGCGCCCTGGATCAGCTGGCCGCAATCGATATCGCCCTCGACCGCACCGTCGATGTGCAGATCGGACGGGGTCGTGATGTCGCCCGCGATCGTCACGTCCGCGCCGATGATCGACAAGGCCCCGCCGCGCCGCGCCGGTCCTTCCGCCTTGTTGCCCCCGAACATGTCCGTTTCCCTTCCGCGGTTCGAAGGCGATGCTAGCACCGAAGCAGGTGAGGGGGCAGGACCGGCCGACACGGATTGTCGTTTGCGGGCCTCGGCCTGTCGGTTAGCGGATAGCGGGTCGCCGCCGTCGTCGCGGCGAACCGGGCGGCGGCGATACCCGTCAGCACGACCGCCAGCAGCCCATCGACGATAGATGGCAGGTACGGCAGCAGCAGCGTCGCGCCACCCGCGCCGATCATCCCGAACGCGGGCAGCCGATGGCGTCGGACCATCGATGGGCCGAGATATCGGCCGACGACGGCGTTCAGTGGCAGGGATGGCCGGGTTTCGGGCATGAGGCCGCGGTAGCGCGACCGGGTTTCGGTCGGATTAAAGGCTGTGCGATCCGGATATCGCTCGGTTGACCGGCGGGGGGCGGATCGGTATAGGCGCGCCCTGTTCGATGGGGCTTCGCCTCACCGGGCATGCTTGAACATTGCTGGATGCATTCCAGGACCGGGGGCGCGCTTGTCGCACCTCATGGTCCTTTTTGTATTCGAGGAGCGCGTGGCTCCAGCAAAGTAACCACTTGAAAGGTGAAGGCTTCAATGCCGACGATCAACCAGCTGGTCCGCAAGGGCCGCG